>JAQCDT010000095.1 GCA_027620575.1 Verrucomicrobiota bacterium | reverse complement strand
AAAAACTGTGAGGCTTTTTCTCTTCTGTAAAACATTTTTGCTCAGCTTTTAGTGTAATTTTTAAAAGAATTAATAATTTACCGAGGACTGAAAGTAAAGTGAGTTATCCAACACGCCTTAAATATAATCGGATAAACTATTTTCTGAGTATTTATCAAAAATTTAGTAAAAAAAATGATTTTTAAGGTTGTTGTGATGGATAAATCTTATTGCTTTAAAGGCTCGGTCAACTATTGCTTATAAAACATTCATTCATGATTGATTTACTTTTTTATATTTTTGCTTCGCTTATGCTTTTATCGGCATTGGCAATGGTTTTGAATAAAAATGCGGTTAATAGTGCAATGTGCATGATTGTGGCTTTAGTGTCTACTGCAGGCTTGTTTGTTTTACTTGAAGCTTATTTTTTAGCCATCTTGCAGGTTCTTGTTTACGCAGGAGCCGTTATGGTTCTTTTTCTGTTTATCATCATGCTTTTGGATGTGGATAAAGAGGAGAATTACGAGTATTTAAAACATAAGTTTGCTTTTGTTGCACGATTACTAGGATTCAGTTTACTTTTCTTCCTTGTTTTTAATAGCTTTTCGGAAATGCATTTACCAGCGACTGATTTAGTACAAATTACCAACGAAGGAGAGGCAGGGACTATTGCTTTCAGTAATACTGCAAAATCATTTGGTCAAATTCTCTTCACTAAATATATGTTTCCATTTCAAGTGATTGGCTTCCTTCTTCTCGTGGCTATGATAGGGGTAATTGTCATTAGTAAAAAACACTCTACAGATACGGAGCAATAAATTGGTAAATTAATTATGACTATTGGAATCAATGAATTTATTATCGTGTCGAGTTTGCTATTTTTGGTAGGCTTTTTCGGAGTTATTTTTCGTCGAAATACCATCATTATCTATATGTCAATTGAGCTAATGTTAAATGCGATCAATTTAGCTTTAGTCGCATTTTCTCGTTACAATAATACTATGGATGGCTCGATCTTTGTATTTTTTATAATGACAGTTGCTGCGGCTGAAGTGGCTGTAGGATTGGCGATTATCGTGATGCTTTATCGACAAAAGCAGACTGTATTAGTGAATGAATTAAATCAACTTAAGGGCTAAGTATGGATATATTAACCAATTTATTATGTATTTTATTTCTGCCTTTGGGGGCTTCGCTCTTAATTATAGCCTTGGGTAAATTTAGAAAACAATATGCGCCTTCAGTTGCTTTCGTAAGTTCAGTTTTCGCTTTGGGTTTATCTTACACCTTGTTGAAAAACATGCCTGAATCGGTTCAATTTTCCAGGGAATGGTTGGCATTTGGAGACGCCAAACTTCACATCGGATTATTATTAGATAATGCTAGCGATGGTCTCGATTGTAGCACTTTGTATTGTTACATTTAGTATTGGTTATATGGAAGATGATGCTGCTAAAGGGCGATTTTTTGCCGGAGTGGCTTTCTTTATGTTTTCAATGACGGGAATCATTCTTGCGGATAACTTAATTATGATTTTCCTCTTTTGGGAATTAGTTGGCTTCAGTTCTTATTTGTTAATTGGACATTATTTTCAAAAAGATGAAGCTAAGTCGGCTTCCCAAAAAGCTTTCATTGTCAATCGTGTCGGTGATTTTGGGTTTTTAATAGGCATTATCCTAACCTATTGGCAGTTTGGAACTACAGACTTAGCATTACTATCGGTAAAAGCAGGACTTGAACCGACACTTATAAGTTCTTTTGTCGGATTTTTATTAATTTGTGGCTTTATTGGCAAATCGGCTCAATTTCCCTTACATGTTTGGTTGCCTGATGCGATGGCAGGACCTACGCCAGTTTCGGCATTAATCCATGCGGCAACTATGGTCGCAGCGGGTATTTATTTATTAATACGAATAGATTTCATTCTCACAACTGAGGTACTGACCTTCATTGCATATTCCGGAACGTTTGTCGCTTTATTTGCTGGTTTTTGTGCTTTTGCTCAAGATGATATTAAACGAATTTTAGCCTATTCGACTTTATCTCAATTAGGCTACATGGCAGCAATTTTAGGTATGGGATTTTCTGGAATTGCATTATTTCATTTGATTACACACGCATTTTTTAAAGCTTTGCTATTTTTGGGTGCTGGCGCGGTGATTCATGCCTGTCACCATGAGCAATCTATTTTTAAAATGGGTGGACTGATTAAGAAGATGCCGATCACAGCCATTACTTTTATTATTGGAACATTAGCGCTTTGCGGAGTTTATGGATTCTCAGGATTTTATTCTAAGGACGCAATTTTGATTGCAGCGAATGATCACAATATGACTTTGTTTTATTGCCTTGTTTTTGGTGCTTTGATGACAGCGGGTTATATGGGTCGTTTAGTCTGGATTGTTTTCTTTGGTAAAGCGAATTCAGAAGCCGCTTCTTCGGCACATGAAGTTAAACCAGTCATGACTGTGCCTTTAATTATTTTGAGTGGTTTCGCAGTTTTTGTCGGGCTGAATGCATATTGGCCGTTTGGATTAGGCGCATCAATTGTCTCTGATTTAGATCATTTACATCATCTTTCGAATTACAAAGAAATCCATAAGTGGGTGCTTATTCTTGGATCACTGGCTTGGGTAATTGGGCTTAGCCTTTCTTTGCTATTTTACGGAAGAGGTTCAAGTGATGATCATTTACAGTTAAAATTTCCTAAGGTATTTGCTTTTCTTAAAGGGCGATTATGGATCGATGAAATTTATGAATCGTATGTAAATACTATTCAAAAGCCTTTTGCCGAGTTCTTATCTTTTGCTGATGAGGTTATTTTGCGAGGTATAATTGTTCGCGGAGGTGCCGGGCTAGTGGGAATTTTAGGCATTGGCTTTCGTTTACTTCAAGTGGGTAAACTCAATAATTATTTTCTCTGGTTCTTTGTCGGCTTACTGCTTTTTTGGTTATACGGGATCGATTTATTTTAAGGATTTTTTTCTATGATGTATTCACATTTGTTATTCAGTACTATTTGGATTCCTTTTATCTGCGGGCTTGTTTTTTTAGTCTTGGTTAAAGATGTTAAAACATTAGGGGCACGTTTATTAGGTCTTTCTGGTGCAAGCTTACCTTTTATTTTTGCTTGGATTCTCTATTTTAATTATGATTCCAATCCTGCAAATGGTTATAATTTCGAATTGATTTTGCCAACAGGTCTTGAATCTCTTGGCGTTTATTTGCATCTAGGTCTCAATGGGATTTCCTTACCTTTATTTATTTTATCAGCTACGGTGGGCTTATCCGCCGTCGCATATGCATTATTTTCGAATGCGGAGCGACTGAATCTTTATGTAGGCTTACTCTTTATTATGTTCAGTGGGTTGATGGGTACTTTTGCTTCTGTGGATTTATTTTTCTTCTATTTTTTCCATGAGTTTGCTCTGATTCCTACATTTATAATGATTATGATATGGGGTGGGGTCGCTCGACACGCCATTGCTTTAGAGATGACAATATACCTTACTTTAGGGGCGTTGCTTTCTCTTATGGGTTTAATCGCTTTATATCAGCAAAGTGGGGCTGAAGCCTTTAATATGATTGCTTTAAAGACTGCTTTGCTAGAGCAACCTATTTCGGATGTGTTACAGGATAATATTTTTGCACTCTTCTTGTTTGGATTTGGAATCTTGGTATCCTTATTTCCTTTTCATACATGGGCTCCTAAGGGGTATGGAGCCGCTCCAACGGGGGCTGCTATGCTTCATGCTGGAGTCCTCAAGAAATTTGGGCTTTATGGTCTTTTGCAAATTGCGATTCCTTTTTTACCGTCAGGTTCTGAAACGTGGGGTATTTGGTTATTATTATTGGGGCTCGGAAATATTTTAGTGATCGGCTTAGTTACGTTAGCTCAAAAAGATCTCAAGCAAATGATAGGATATAGTTCAGTAATGCATATGGGCTATGCGTTTATTGGGCTCGGAACTTTTTCAATACTTGGTGCTGGAGGTGCGCTTCTTCTCTTAGTTGCCCATGGATTATCGGTCGCCTTATTATTCTTACTATCAACCTGTATTTACAAACGTTTCTCTACCTTTAATATGAATGAAATGGGTGGTTTGGGTCAGATTGCACCCAACTTATCAGTCTTTTTTGCTTTGGCTATATTAGCTAGTATTGGACTTCCTGGTTTTGCAAACTTTTGGGGAGAGTTTGTTATATTTGCTGCGCTTGCGGAATCAGAATCGACGAGGTGGGTTTTATATTTAGCAGCCTTAGGAATTATTATTTCCGCAGTCTATGGCTTGAGGGCGGTTGGAAATATTGTATTTGGAGCAGCGAAAGAATCGGTGGTGAATGCAAAAGCCTCCTCTGGAATCGGTGATATGAATCAAATTGAGAAATTTTCAGCTACAGTATTGTTGGGCAGTTTATTGTTAATAGGAGTGTATCCTAAAGTTTTCAGCGATTACTCAAATAAGACACTTCAAAATTTATATTCAGATACTTCGATTTCCCTGAATGATGGAAATGTCGATGGTTTAAATTTAGAGGAGCAGAAAGAGCATGAATGATTTATATACCAATTTTTTAAGAGAGATAAGCCTGACCAATGATTGGTTGCTTTTGCTGCCAGAAATCATTTTGGCTTTATTTGCTTTTGCGCTATTAGGCGTCGATCTTTTTCTTAAGTCTTCAAAAAAATTATGGCAAGAGAAGTACATTATGCCAGTAGCTGTATTGGCTTATGTTTTAGTTCTCGGTTTATTTTTTCTTTTTGAGAATAATTTTTACATCGAAAAGGCATCCCATTTTGGAGGCTTGATCGAGCAAACAGATGCTAATCAATTCATGCGTAGCTTTTTTGTAGTTGCCTCTCTTTTTGTCACTTTAATAAGCGGTCAATTTTTATCCAAGAAACAGTTACCGAAAGCAGAATATTTACACTTAGTATTACTTTCATGTGCTGGGTTTATGCTTTTAGTGCAATGCTCGCATTTTATTTCTCTCTTTGTCTGCCTTGAATTAGTTACAGTGGCCTTTTATGTTTTAGTAGCTTTTCAACGAACCAAAGTTGTATCTTTAGAAGCAGGATTAAAATATCTTACTCTCGGTGGTTTGAGTTCCGCTTTTTTATTGTTTGGCA
>JAQCDT010000094.1 GCA_027620575.1 Verrucomicrobiota bacterium | reverse complement strand
GTTGCAGAAACCCACTTAAAATAGCTTGCCAATGAGTCCCCGTCCATGGTTTCCAAAATAGCTACGTGGTCACAAAACTGACTGAGCTCTTCTTTATTGGCCTTCCGTCCAGCAGCAAGACCTATAACAGATGCAAAACCAGCATCTTTAATTCGTAAAGCCTGAGATTTAAATACTTGAATATCAGAAGCACGACCGTCAGTCATGATGAATGCCAAAGGTCTCCAATCTCGGGCATCACCTGATTGATTAACTTCCGACTCAGCTTGGTCACACAACAATTTAAGCCCAGCCCCTAGACAGGTAGGACCAGAACGAGGGCATTCTAAATCGGGGAGCTCAATCTCCTCAATCGAGGTTAAAGGGACTACAACTTCAGCATCTTTGGAAAACTGAAGTAAGGATATCCACGTTGTTTCCAAAGCATAAGGATCCATCCGCAAACTTTCTACTAAGGCATGCAAACCTGTCTTAACCGCTTCAATTGGCTCCCCGAACATGCGTCCGGAAGTTGCTATTAGAAAGTAAGTCGGAAGCCTTCGGGACATTTAGCGGCTTGCTAAAGAGATACTTTTAAACGAGTTGAATTTCTGATGGAGGGTCAGGAAGTTCGTTGATAGTGATCTCCTGTTTTCCTGTAGTTTCTACGCTTTTACTAGAGGTGGACACAGATGCCGTTACCCATTTAAAGAAAGCAGCCATTGCTTGTTCATCTGCTGTGTTTAGTTGAACGACTCCTTCGCCTGCAATTCTTTTGAGGGTATCAGTGTCTGCATCATTCACTGCACATCCAATAACTATTCCCCATTTGTGTTGCTGAAAGTCGCTCAATCCTTTGTCAAAATCATCTGTAGGAAGCCCATCTGTCATAATGAAAACCATAGGCCTCCAATCACCCTTACTGCCATCAGACCCAGTACTTACCTCACTTTGAGCTTGGCTACGAACCAAAGATAGAGCCTCCCCCAAAGAAGTAAGCCCATTTGCCCTTATGTCAGGTGCTTGAAAATCAATAAGAGCGGTTAATGGAACAGCGGCCTTGGCTTTTGTATCGAACGTGATTACGCTGAGGTAAGCAGTTTCTAGGGCATAAGGGTCTGACCGCAGAGAACTGACTAGCATGTCAACGCCTGTTTTAACCTGCTCGATCGGCTCTCCTTGCATGGATGAAGATGTATCTAATAGTAAGTAAACGGGAAGTCTTCGGCTCATGATTTAATAATAATTTGATTAGTTATGTGAAGTGAAACTAATAAAAATTTTCAGCCCCAGTCTTCAACTTTAAATTTATTGACCAAGGCTAGTAGGCCACCGTCGTGACCGAGGCCAAGTGCCTCAAATTCCCAACTGGATCCATTCCTAATAAGCCGACCAAACTCGACAGCGTTTTCAACTGAAAAATCGTCTTCCAAGTCATAGCGACAAATTTCTTCATCATTATCTCTATTGTAGATTCGGATAAATGAATTCTGTACCTGACCAAAGTCTTGTTTTCTAGATTCCGCATCTTCAATGGTGGCTGTGAAGACAATTTGGGTAGCTTCATGGGTAAGCTTACTGAGGTCGACATATATCGTTTCCTTGTCTTGAGAATCATCTTCTTCCTCATCCTCATCGCCATCTACATCACCGGTATGAGTAACTGCGCCATCCGGAGAATTAAGATTGTTGAAGTAGATGAAGTATCTTCTCTTGTCATGCCATTCACCAGAATTGTCGTCGGGGTGAATAACAAACTTTTCGTCTTGTTTTAAAATGAAAGCTTGTAAATCAAGGTCGTAGGGATGCCCGGTGACTCCCTTCCCCCCTTTCCATCCAAGGCCTACGCCTATATTAAGAAGAGATATCTCAACATGATCCCCTTTTTTTACCAAATCCATAACAATTCAGTAGCCAGTTATGCAAAATTTCGTGCTTGGGGTTCTATGTCATCAACCGTTTGTTGTCGGCCAGAACATGATTCGCCAATAGCAGAGAATGACCAACCAGATGCTGTTCGGTAGACCTTTGCAATAATGAAGCCTTTGTAATCTCTACCATCCGTGCTAAGATTGTATCTTGCAATTTCTGACCCGCTATTGTTGTCAACAACATTACAAAACGCAGATGGTATTCCGGAAAATGTTTCTCCTGTGTAACTATTAACGACGAAGACAATGCTAGATATATTGGCTGGGACAGCCATTAAATTAACATTGATAATCTCATTCGGCTCATTGCTTGAACCACCGCCAGATCTATCATCTCCAGTATGGTTGATTGAGCCATCTGCACTATTTAGATTGCCAAACCAAACACTGTCCACGGGGGTCTTATTTGCATCATAGCTTATACAAGAAGCATCAAGATCGACAGATCCATCACCTCCAAAAAGTTTGGATAAAAATCCTCCTGATGATTCTCGCAAACCCCAACCAAGTCCTATGGCTACTGAAGAAAGACCGAGACCATCTTTCTTTTTCAACTCAATCGATTGACCTTTTTTAACTATTTGTACCATTTTGAATTTTTTTATAAGGAAAATTGAGGTGCACCTGCAGAGTGATATCTGGACAGGTGCACCATTGGTATAATTACTACAATTAAGATTGAATTATTTTTTTGAGGAAACTGAAGTTCTAGCCAAACATCTCTATCTTGAATTTCAATTTCCCACTAATGCTTTTAGCTTCTGATTTGATTTTGGCTAGCAGTGCTTTTTCGGTAGGATCATATTCTCCATCTCCTTCAATTTTAGAAATAAGCCAGTCGCCTTCTTCTTCATCGATTTCTCCAGGAGAAGTTTCATCTTCCAAAACATGCTTTGCAATCGCATCTACGAAGAAGCTTTGCCAGCTGGGATCATTATCTTTTCCAGAAACAGCATCATTCAGATCAAAAAGGAAGTCAGCTTCGGCACGATCTACTGCAGAACCTCCAGCTCCTCCTTCACCGTAGATAACTTTCCCAAGCAACTGAACCTCCTCTGCATCAATAATACCGTCTTCCAGAATAGCATCCTTGATTGAAGACAAGATGAAACTTGTGAGAGATTCAGGCGACTCACCAGACGCTTTTTCGCAGATATTAACAAGTAGATCGAGTTCCATCTTATCGACCTGACCGTCTCCTTTGATTTTACCAATAAGGTAGCCAGCTTCGTCTTCGTCAATGGTTCCGGGAGATTCCTCATCTTCAAGGACATGTTTAGTGATTGCTTCAGTAAAGAAAGTTGACCATGAAGCATCGTTGTCCTTACCGGTACAAGCATCATTGATATCAAAGAGAAGGTCTGCTTCAGCACGATCAACGCTTGACCCTCCTGCACCACCCTCGCCGTAAATAACTTTACGAAGCATATCTACTTCATCGGCATCGACGATCCCGTCTTCCAAAATAGCTGACTTAATCGATTCAATAATGAAGATAGTCAAGTTATCAGGGGAATCACCTGTTGCTTTCTCACAAATATTTACCAGCAAAGCGAGTTCGGTTTTATCTACCTGACCGTCTCCCTTGATTTTTTCGATCAAGTAACTAGCTTCATCCTCGTCAATGACCCCTGGCGTAGCTTCATCCTTGAGAACATGGTCGGAGATAGCTTCAATGAAGAAGTCGTGCCACGCAGGGTCATTTTCTTTACCGGAGCAAGCATCATTCAAATCAAAAAGAAAATCGGCTTCTTCTCGGTCGATAATGCCATCCTCGTATAACCTTGCTTTAATTTTTGCAACTTCATCTGCATCAATTACTCCATCTTCAAGAATTGCTGCTTTAAATTGTTCTAGTGATAGTTCTTCACTCATATATATTTTAATTGGGGTAAGATGGATAATGAATTATCGACAGATTTGAAGCAATTGATCGGAACTGGATAACCCCTTCAATGTGCCAGCCTTACTTGTATTGACAAATTTGGCCCCCATAGGACTAGTGTTGTCGATTTGAGCAACACAACAAACATTACCCATTTCTCCAGTGTCAAGACCTACCTCATGATTTGTACCCGTGTCGTCAGTAAGCGAGACGGTAACATCAGATTCAGCGAACCTTGCAGGTGTTCCTGCTTCTACAGCCGTGTAATCCCAGCAGATAATCCAGATGTTGTTAAGGTCGTCTATTTTTGCAACTCTCATCTCTTCTGAGTTATCTCCACCACTATCACCAATACCTTCATCGCCACTTAATTGCATAAAAGGATAGCTATTTAAATCTCCAAGTTCTCCAAAATATACCAAGCCGATTTTTCCGTCCTTGCCTTCGTACAAGGCAGCGAGGTCAAAGTCTGCAGCAGTAGTCCACTTAAGGGTTACCATGAATTGTTTAATCCCACCAAGTTGGGCTTCTTCACCTTTTTTCTTTAAGTCCATAATGATATATTTTTTGTATTTTGGTTTTATTGTTTAATGAAAATGGAAAAATGAATTTTCCTAGTAAAAATCTGGGCGTTAAATGACACTTAGTGATTATTTACCGCCAGGCCCACCCCAATTAATCCCCCAATTGTAAGTCTTATCACAATCGACATGCTGACCTTGATGAAAACTAATAAGTTTTGTAACCTTGACGGAGGCCCCTCCACGACCAATCATCGAGGACATTAACCCACCACTTGCTTCGAATTCAAGACCTGCGATAGCACAAAAACGAGCTGAGTTGTTTTCTCCACCAAGTTTTACAACTATTTCAGGACTTCCAGGAACATTCACAGTGACAGTAGGCTTTGTATCAAGCCAACTTACTCCTTCATAAATGAAAGCGTAAATTGTCATTCTCTTGATTTCGGAATAACCTTTGGGGTTTATCAAAATGTATTCACCATCCGACATCTGTGAACCTGTCTGATCATCACCCATGTGCCAGATCCATGGAGGTTGCGTGTAACATCCTTGCCTAGTTACAACATCCTGGGGACCACCTCGTCCTTTGCTGAACTGCAATCCATCAATTACGCTTTTGCGTCCGTCCGTAAGTTCGTAAAAGCAGCCTAAATCTAAATCCGCAGGGGAACTCCAATTCAAATTAATTAAAATTTTGTCACTAGCACCCTTTTTTTTAATCTGTACCGTATGAGAATCACCTTTTGCACCAAGGGTAACTTTTGATTGAAGTTGAAGTGCTGCAGCACCTTTA
>JAQCDT010000002.1 GCA_027620575.1 Verrucomicrobiota bacterium | reverse complement strand
CCATCTAAATGACAATGGCTGTCAATCCATTCCATAATAAGCTAATGTGATAAAAGAAAGCGGAAAAAAAGTCATTATAAAAAAAGCCCGCTATAAAACGGGCTTTTTGAAATACTTTAGTCAGTCTAATTAAATTATTCTGAAATGCTTACATTTCTGAAATTATTCCCTGCTGGAATTGTCATAGCAGGCGATTGATAAGTGGTATTTGACTTAATATTATCGTAAGACTGGTTAGTTAAAGAACCTCCAGGGTTTACAAGATTAGCCGTAACAAAAATCAAGAGATTTCGTTTTTGACGAGTTTCACCTTCTGAGCGGAACAGACGCCCTAGACCAGGTATATCGCCAAGGAATGGCACCTTATCATTGACTGATTTTACTTCATCACGAGTTAATCCTCCCATTACTACAGTAGCACCATCAAAAATTGTAACCTCTGTTGTGATTTCACGGACTGAAAAAATAGGTTGAAAAAAGCCCGCAGGAACAACTGCTGATGTACCGCTGCCAATGGCAATACTAGGTCCACCATATTCAACAAATCCTTCAAATTCAGTCACACGAGGCTCAAGAATCAAACTGATAGTATTATCATTTTCTACATTGGGAGTGACCGCCATTTCCACACCCACATTACGAAAAGTAAAATCCTGTGGGGTACCTGCTGTGATTGATATAGAAGAACCTGCTTGAGCGCCTCCACCGCCTGAAACTGTTGACTCAATATCACCATAGGATTGCGGATATCGAAGCTCTTGTGCCACCACGATATTCGCTCGTTTACCCGATAAGACCGTTACCTTGGGAGCACTCATTAAATCTGAACCTGATTTAAGCGCTAAAGCTTGTATTTCTAATCCAAGATCATAATTGCTCATGTCAAAGGTATCTGTGAAAAAAGATCCAATAGCATTACCCCCGTTTTGTCCTGCATCGAAGAGTAAATTTCGTCCAATTTTAGGTGAAGAAATATCAATGTTTCGAGTATCAGTTACAACACCTGCCTGATCAGAAGTTATAATCTGTCCAGGGGTATCAGCTGCTTGAGTAGAAAGTCCATTTAACCCACGGAAAGTCGCTCGCCCAGATTGCCCTTCTTCTTTTGAATTTGCTAAACTAGTCCAATTGAAGCTCAACTCATCAAGATCATTTTGTGAGACTTCCAAGAATTTAGTTTCAATTTCGACCTGTTTAACCTCGGTGTAATTGCGCAAGATAGTGCGAAGACGTTCAATATTTCTCGGTGTCTGGGTAACGATTAATTGCTCTCCATCAAAGGCTAGACTACTTCCAACAACTCCTTCAAAATTAACGCCGGCATTTTGAAAGAATTTTTGCAATGCGTCTTTTTCTTGATCCACACTTGGAATAGCAGAAGCAGATGTATCAGCAAATGGATCATCTTGATTAGAACCACCTTGTGTATCACGAAACCCAGTTAAACGAACTACTGTTGCTCTTGATAAAGGGAAAAACTCCGTGATCGTCGATGAAGATCCACCAATTGCATCACTTGCTTGAATTGTTACCGCATCTGCACCTACTTCATATGTGAAATTTACCTGCTGTGTCACAAATTGTAGGATTTTATCTAAGCTCAAATTTCTTAAAGTTATGTTTACTTTAGGATTTGATTCACTCGGATTAAAAAGTGCTACCATGTTAACACCTTCACCTTCAGAATCATATTCTAAAGATAGTTCAGATAGCGATTCAATCACACGAGTTAATTCCATTCCTGTAAAATTAATCTTCGGTAATTTAATACTCTCTAGTTTACGTTGCAATGAAGGTGCTGAAACTTCTTCAGCAGTCACCGAATTTTCAATTTGAAAAACCTTAGGTCGATCCCAGCTATTATCGACGGCATTCATCATAGTTGCTCGTGTTTTATCAATATTTAGGCCTTGGACATTCTCTAGCGCTTGTGAGAGCTTTAGAGATAACAATTTAGCTTCCTTGCTATTAGGATTACGAGCTTCAATTTCTAACAGAGTCGATGTCGCTCCCGCTAAATCTCCTGCTAGAATTTGAACATTAGCGACTGACAATAACGCTTCAACCGTATCTTTCTGAGCAACATATTCAGGACTTACATCTTCTATTTGAACCGTATTTTCACTAGTTTTATTAGGGAGAATGGAATTAAACCGAGCAAAAGAAGGTCGCATTGTTTCTTTTAGTGTGCTTACTTCTTCGGCTTCAGCCTCAGATTCAGAAAGATCATCAGGGACTATGATACCTTCCTCTTCGATCAATTGATTAATTGATAGGAGAAGATTTTGTACATTTTCATCATCAGGAGCTAAAGCTATAAGCTTCTCAACTTTTTCCTTAGCAAGAAGCAAATCTCCAGCATCACGCGCATATAGAGCTTCTGAGATTAATTGAATTTTTTCTGACGCAACAGAATCTTGAGCGAATACTGTTGTAGTCGTTAAGTTAAAACCCAAGAACATAGCCATAATTAATGTTATGCGTTGGATGTTTTTAGCAGGAATGTTTTTCATATTTTGTTTTCCGTTTATTTGAGCAAATTATTTAGGTTAAAGTGAATGAGTATTAAATTAGAAAAATGAGTTAAAGGCTTCTTCTATGGTAGTCGGCTCGTTGGATTGATTATTAGTAGCGCTTGTTTTAGTTTCGTTAGAATCTTCAAGAGGTTGATAGATAGAAAGTAATTCGGTAATAGGATCTACGTCAGGAATCAATTTTGTAACTGAAGCAGTACCATTTTCGACATCCACAGAATCTAAACGATACTCAATATCGCCAACAAAGAAACTAGTATCAACAGCCGTCAGAAGAAAAATTTCATTCGTATTATCAACTTTGAAGGCAATTTGCATCCTATCTTCGTAAAAATTTCTATCATGCCTGAGATTAATAATACGATCCGTTAAATAATCTTCAATTTTCAACCAAGCAATAACCTCATTATTCATATCTTCGCCAAAATTTCGATCAATTCGCCAGTCTAAAATTTTGAATTTATAATCCGTGTCATGAGCATCAGGTTTTAAGCGTAAACTTTTTCCATCTGCAACACTATGAACTAAAATAATCGTTTTATTTTGATCATTTCGATCTTCTTCAACATAGCCTTCTAGCTGAAAACGATACAGATCTTTGTCCGCATCCAATAATTGGATGCCAAATGGACCTTGAGGTATGACTGCATAAGGTGGACGAAACACAAACTCACCATTCTCATTAATATATATTTCTGGAGGAGTGAATAAATCGAACATCTCTCCTTTGGCCTGTTCTTTAGCTACTGGCCACTCTGCATTAACGGCTAAAGCTTCAGGAATATCAACAGAGTTATATTCTTTGATCACCTTAGGTGCTTTTGCTTCTATACTCATTTGAGATGGATAAAGAAAATTGAATCCAAGCCCAACGATTAATAGGAGAGCAGAAATTGATAGAATTAATTTTTCGTTCAGTTCTTTCATTTTAAATGCATTCTTTTATCGAACTCTTGGAATTTATATTGTGCCCTCCTCTTGAGATTGGGTTTTAGGCAATACGATTTCAATATATTCTAAGGTTAAGGTAAAGTCTGATAGATTTTCTGTGACTATTGGATCTCTTTTCTCCTCTTCTTTAAGCTTTTCTAATTCTTCACTGGTTAAAGACTCTAGATCCACATCTGTCTCATTCAGTCTTCTTTTGATAGTTTCATTGGGACGAGACACATTTATACTTCGAACTACAATTGGGCGTTCGAATTCAGCCAATCGATTAAGAAATCCTCTAAGCGTGTTAGTTTTCCCTGAAAAAGAGATTTCAAAAGCAATTGTATCTATTGCACCTTCAACTTTAGAAGTGACTGAAGAACCGATATTAAAAATAGATGAATCGCCGTAGTAATCATCAAAATCATTATCATCCGATTGTTTAGCTGTTTGGCGTTTAATCGCTAAAATTCCCTTAGGATGTGTCGCAAATAATTCGCTAATTAGGAAATCAAGAATGTCACGTTGCTTATCAAGCATTGCAATCTCTCTAGGATCGTCCGGAACTTTTGATTCCAATTTAAAACGATCAAAACCAAAAGCAAAGTCTTCAGGAATTTCAATAGGTGATGGCCCATATTCACTTTCGTGGGTTTTAGCTAAAGTTGTAAATTTCGAAATGTATTGCTGAATACCGGCAGCTACTCGCACTCCATCGATAGAGGCTTCGGCTTCTAAACCTCGCTCAAGTTCTTTTCTAATTGATTCAAGCTTTTCTGATAATTTTAAAACATTTAAATCTGATGCAATGACATTTTCATCAACAGGCGATGGGCTTGCAACCAGCATACGTTTTAAATTTCTTTCTGTGCGATCAAAGCTTTTTGATTTCTTACTGAGATCTAGGGCGGCAAGGACAGAAAATACCAAGCCAGCTATTAAAGCGATTGTACAAATAGAAATGCCTGAAAAAAATAAAATGTGTTTTTTAAATAATTCCATAATAGCAGAATAAATGAATTAGAGAGGCTTCTCTGTATCGATGATTAAATTAATTTCAAATGGTAGGACCCTTAAGCCATCACTGAGGTATTTCCAAGATATCTTTGGCTGTTTGGAAGCAACAACAAAATTAGAATCTTCAAAACTAGCTTTTATTTGTTTAATTCTGTCAGCCAAAACATCTTGATTAATTTCTGACGCAGATTGGCGAACCAACATCTTACCTTTTACGACCACTTCATAGTCGGGCACATCAGCAACTTCATCAGATTCCTCGTAATCTGAATATCCATAAGCATCTCCAAATGGATCTTCATCTTCATTTTGTCGAATAACTGTCAAATCATCAATCCATACGTCTTTAGCATCATAAATACTTTCTTGAATATCGGCAAAAAATTGAATCCAGTTCGTTTTAGTCTCTACTAATCCTTCTACTTGGCTTATCGATTGACTGAGCGTTTTAGCTTTAGCCTGATTTTCTCCAATGAGTGCCTCATTACTTTGATAAGGTTGAGCGAATTGCTTAAGCTCTTTAAGAGCAAGGCCTTTCAAATCTGAAGATTTAGAAATTCCTGAATATATAAACCATGGAAAGAGTGCTAAAAGAAGTGCCGCCACTGCCAAAATTGGCTTCTGACGAATAAATTTAAGCTCTTGCTTAACGTTTAAGGGAACGAGATTAAGGTTCCCATAATTTTCTATTAAGTTGAACTCTTTAATCGCCTCGCCAACAACCTCACTCATTTCGATATTTAAATTTTCGGCATCCACAGCTAAATTTGCCGGCAACTCAACTCCATCTAGAGGATTAAACAATTCAATATCTTGTTCTAGATTTTCAGAAATTTTGTTACGAATAAACTCAGATTGAGCACCTTTACCTGTAATGAAAATTCGCTTAATTGCATCCGCACCCTTTTGCCGGCGATACATAACGATAGATCGTTTAACTTCTTGAGCAAATCGACGAGAGAAATTAGCAATGCATGTTTGCATCAACTTGTAAGCAGAGCTTTCTTCATCTAAGCCACCTTCTTCAGCAAAAAAACGACGTTTGATTTCATCAGACTCGGAAAAGCCTTTTCCTAAGGTATCTGAAATAAATTGAGTTAACGTATTTCCTCCATAATTAATCGTTCTAACAAAAAAACCTTCTTCATTCTTAAAGAATAAATTAGAGGAACGAGCACCTACGTTTATAAGCAAAATATCATCTTCCACTTCTGGCTGAGACGCTTTTAATGCAGAATAAGACAGTATCGTTGACGCATTGATTGATTCTATCAGTAGTCCAGACTGCCTAATAATTTCACAAAATTCATTCGCCATATCGGCCTTACAAGCACCTAAAAGAATCTCTGATTCAATCCCATCATTACTGATAGCTTCACCATCCCAAACAACTTCATCTAGATCGTAAGGCAAATTATGTTGCGCCTCAAATGCTAGTACTTGTGCTTGCTTATTTTGAGCAACCGTTGGAAGCAATAATGTTTTAGCCAGTACTTGGTTTCCTGGAATGATAAAATTAGCCTTACCAGAAAATTTACCAACTCGAATAATTTCTTTGATACCAACATCTACTGCATCCAACCACGCCTCATCATTTTGATAATCATAATCCAAGGAGACAGAGTGAGATTTCTCAATCTTCAACTGTTTACCATCGTAAGAGAAAACCGTAGCAGATATGTGAGTAGATCCACAATTTATGATTAAACGACTATTTTCTTTGCTCATCTAAATTTCTTGTAAATGGGTTAATTATTCATTCGTAAATAGGCAGGTGCGTCAGAATCGCTACCAACAATGTCTCGAGGTGCCAAATAACTAGGTATTAATCGACCTAAATTCTTCCCGCTTCCGGCTTTAGCTTTTTTGACAAAATTCTTCAAACTATCCTCGCTTTGAAATCTTGAGCTGAAAGCACGAGACTTCGGGCTAATCGGCTTTTGATTTACAATAATCTCAGCATAATAGTATAAAGGTTTATTGTAGCGATTCATTTCCATTTCTTTGCCAGGAATGAAAAAACGGACCGTATTTTTATCGCCTCTTTCTAATATATGTGCTGTCACTTCCGAATAATAAAAATCCACTCCTCCGTCTAAATTATCATTCTTAAAACCTAAATACAGGCGAATACCAACATTTTCAATAAATCTTTCAGAAACCGCATTAGGTAGGGTATTTCGTCCTGTTGCAATCTCAACTTCACTCATCAACCAATCATCATTAAGAGATGTAAATTTAACCTTATTCACACTTACAACTTGTCCCATAGAGATTAGGGCAAATGTAAATGTTAAAGTAAGGTATAAAACTGATCGAAAGAGATGCATTATTGGGTCGCAAAAAAAGAGTCCTAAGTTATATTTGATATATAAAATATGGATGCTATAAAGGATAACTAGCTATTATTTATGGAAAATAATGCAACTAAAATAATAAAATTGTAAAAAAAACTCTTAAATAAGGCTGTTTTCAGCAAATAGGCTATGGAAATAACAAACTCACCTCTCCCATTTAAAATTAGCTGTCTCATCTTTGTTACCAATACAAAAGGTGAAAATTTGCTGATTAAAAGAAATAAATCACCCAATAAAGGCTGTTGGAGTCCTATTGGGGGAAAATTAAATATGCATTTAGGAGAATCGCCCTATGAATGTGCAAGACGAGAAACACAAGAAGAAATCAACTTAAAATTAAAAGATGAAGATTTAAACTGTTTTGGCTATATTTCGGAAAAAAGCTACGAAGGGGCTGGGCATTGGTTAATGTTCTTATTTAAATCAAAGGTTCACCTTGAAACGATTCCTCAAACCATTGATGAAGGTAGTTTTAATTTTTTCTCTCGCTCTGAGATTGATAAATTATCGATTCCTGAGACTGATAAAATGTTATTGTGGCCTTATTATGATTCTCATAGCAACGGCTTCATTGGCATAAGGGCGAATTGCAACCCGAAGAATCAACTAGAGCTTACCGAAGAGATTTCTTTACTCTAGCCAGAAAGCTATGGATATTGATAAAATTACCTATGGATCACTATTTTTTGTGAGTTGTATCCGTGTGTTTAAAGTTACCATTATTCACATCCCAAACTTGCCAATCTCGGCTCGCCCCATCCACCGAAAACTCTGTGCCCGAGGCAATGATTTGAATTTCTTTAGAGCATGTTGCCCAAAAACTTTTTTTACGCTTAGGATCGAGTTCTCCAAGAATATCATCCACTAAAATAACCGGCTTAATACCCAGTTTTGTTTCAAACAATGAAGCTTGTGCCATTCTAAGGGCCACACTGAGTCCCCGTTGCTGACCATCTGAACCATATTCCTTAGCACCCCCAATCGCTAAACTAATCGAGTAATCATCTCTATGCGGCCCTCTACCAGTAGAACCCATAATTTGATCTTTTTTTCTCTGCTCAGCAAAAAGTTGCTCATAAGCATCAATCGATGCTAAATCAGTATCTGGCTTATAGGCCAAGACTGGGCTTTCTTTGTCTTCTGAAAAGGCTTCATAAACACTGGTTAAAATCTGGCTAAGATGTTCAATCCCTTCTCTTCTCTTAACCACCAAACTATAGGCACACTTAGCTAATTCTTTTTCAAAAGCATCAAAGGCTTGTCCTTTAGATTGCATTTTGAGCAATTGATTCCTTTCTTGTATTGCCTTGTAGTACATACGAAGTGAATGAAAATACTCAGGATCAACCGAAGCCAAAGTCATATCAAAGAAGCGGCGTCGCTCGCTAGGCGAACCTCGTAATATCATTAAGTCTCCCGAGTGCAAAGGAACTACAGGGAACAAGCCAATAAAATCAGCTAAACGCTTCACCGGATCCCCATCTATCAATAAAATTTTCTGCTTCTGCTGGATGCGAAGCTCCACTTCAGTTATCCCTAAACGCTCATGCTCTAGTTCATAAAACAAATGAAACTCATTCGTATTTTTTTGAAATAAAGGTTTGGTTAATTGGGTGCGAAAGGAACGCAAAGCCGAAATAAATCCAATCGCCTCAAGACAATTAGATTTTCCCTGCCCGTTCACCCCAAGCATGAAATGATTTTTACCAGATAATGATAAATCACAAAAATCAATATTTCTAAATTGAGAAAATCGTGCCTTAGTAATCTGCATAGGAAACGACTTTTAGGGAATCAACAACTCTTGCCCCACTTTTAAAGAACGTGCACTTGGTAAGGTATCGCGATTTGCCTGATAAATGTCATTCCAACGATTCGCTGTTCCGTAGAACTTTTCACTAATCTTACTGAGGGTATCGCCTGGTTGAACCACATAGCTTTTAGGCACCTCTCTTGGATCAATGGATACAGCGCTCTGTGAGTTTTCAAGCATTCTACTTGCTCCATTGAGTCGAGGCACATCTTGATTTGAAACGGCTTCAGTGGGCACCATTTCATTCAACGAAGAAGCGACACGTTCCATCGTTTCTTGCCCTTCTATAGACTTAATCTTAAGTAAGGCTTGGTTATACTTTAACTTAAGTAGATCATTTTCCTTTTTTAAATTTTCGATAACCTCTAATAAATCGATTCGATCGACCTCAGCTTGAAATGGCTTTGTCGGAAGTTGCCTTAAAAATTCTAATTTTGCCGTTTCAATCAATTGCTTAACTTGAATTGTTCTTTCAGATTCTGGCTTTAGTTCTAAATAACGGTCAAAATGAAAAATTGCACGAATTGGATCTTTCAAGGTTTGTAAATAAATATAACCCACTTCCAAATGAGACTCTGGGGACTCTCTACGCACAGAAATTAATCCTAAATAAGTAATCAGAGCATCCTCATAACGACCCTGACTTTGAAAGTCTTTAGCCAATTTAAACTGCCGCTCTTCTGTTTCTTCAACTAAAGAGAGGTCACTTGATGAACAGGCGCTACAAAAAATAACACTGACTATTAGAAGAATTCGACACATCAAAAAAATAAAAGGATAGATTATAAAATTCAGCAAATATTAAATTGTGACAGTCTTATTTTCGGTCAATCGTAAAGAGCTCATAAAGTCGCATCTGTTCCGCCTTCCCATAAGTTCACCCTGTCCGCTGTGATTGCGACTGCGGAGACTACCGCCATTTCTAATCGCAATACACGATTCCCTAAATGTGCAAATTCCCATTTTTGTTTCGACAATAAAGCTCTCTCCGAATCCGACCAACCTCGCTCAGACCCAAGCGCTAAAAATATATGAGGCACTTTCAATTGTCGGCCCTGAATCGCAAATTTTAAAGCATCTCCCAAGCCTAACTTTGCTTCATAGTTATCTAAGGCAATCTGAATAACTCGATCTTCCTTAGAATTCATTTCGGTTAAAGCATCCTCGAGATTTGAATGTACTAAAACCTCTGGTAGATGAGTGGTGAAGGATTGCTCAGCACCTAGCAATAAACGCTCTTTGTAGTTTCTCTCCTGCCATAAACGACTCTTCATGTACGATGGCTCCGTATGGTCAGATTGGAAAAAATGGATTTGCCTGACTCCAAGACAAGCCGCTTCAAAAAGCACCCTTTTAGCCGTGTGTGGCCGAGGCATACCAATTAATAAATCCACTGGCAAACATGGAGGCGATACCATTCGCTCGACAATACCTAAAGTAATCGAGCCATCTTTATCAATCGCCTCAATTTTTGCTAAAGCCCGATCACCATTAATAAAACCCACATAGAAAACACCTCCTAATTCAATCTTCAAGACCGACAAAATGTGCCGTGTCCGTGGGTCATCTGCTGACAAATTTATTTGTTCAAAAGAATCTTCAAACAAGATTAAATTCATAATCAACGACGTCTTCCAAATTGACTCGAACGACTGTTACGACGACGGCGAGTCGGTATTGTTTCTTGTGAGCGGATCACTGGCTCTTGAATATAATTGAATCCTTCAAGCTTTTGCTGAGGAATCTTTTGATCGATTAGTTTTTCAATCGCCTCTAAATGAGAGAATTCATCAAGCGCCACTAAGGTTGCCGCATCACCTTCTTTTTGTGCCCTGCCTGTTCGACCAATACGATGCACATAATCTTCACTGTTTTCTGGGACATCATAATTAATCACATGCATCACGTGGGCAATATCAAGACCTCTTGAAGCTATATCCGTAGCCACCAAAATTTGGGCATCACCATCCTTGAATTTTTTTAAGGATTGCTCACGAACTTTTTGAGACAGGTTTGAGTGCATGACCACACATTTATGCTCGCTCGCTTTCAGCCACCGAGCAATACGATCGGCACCCTCCTTCATTCGGCAAAAAATAATTAAACTTCCATCGCCCATTTGCTCAATCAATGCGATCAACAAATCAAATTTTTGCAAAGCTCCTATTGGAAAAACAGTATGTTTAACCGTACTAGCTGGACTTAATTGGATCCCAATATTCACCTCAACTGGATTGTTTAAATGCTTTTGAATAATCTGCTTAATCGAATCTGAAACTGTCGCCGAAAATAAAAGTGTCTGCCTGTTGGGGTTTCGACAGAAACTGATGATTTTCAAAACATCATCCACAAACCCCATATCCAACATACGATCAACTTCATCTAAGATTAAGTAATCGACTGAGCTTAAATCAATCGTCTTATTTTTCACATGGTCAATCAATCGCCCAGGTGTTGCCACAACAATTTCAGCGCCAGAATTTAAGCAATCAATTTGGTGCTTATATCCGACACCTCCATGCAATAAACAAATATTGATGTCACATTTTTGGCCAAATAAAGTAAACTGCTCTTTGATTTGCGCCACTAATTCACGAGTCGGACCAATCGCTAAGCAGCGAACTCCCTTCTTCTGTTTCCCCGCTTCAATCAGATGCAAAATGGGGAGCGCAAATGCCGCAGTCTTACCCGTGCCTGTTTGTGCAGAGCCAATTAGATCTCGTCCTGAGATAATATGCGGAATCGATTCTTGTTGAATGGGTGTTGGCTCTTTAAAACCAATTGAATCAATTACACTTTGGATTTTGGGAACGAGTCCCAGTTTGGCGAACGTCATAAAATTTTGTTTTTATTTACAATAATTGTTTTTACGGAAACACAAGGCATAGGCTAAAACTTAGATTATGCAAGCAAGGACATTTTTCCTTAAATTGCAGACTTCTTACTTCTTGCATATAAGTCATTAAATAATAATCTTCATACATGACTCAAAAATACAGAGGTCGTATTGCTCCATCGCCAACTGGCTATTTACACCTAGGACACGCTCGCACCTTTTGGTTCGCAATGGAACGTGCCCTTTCAGAAAAGGGAATCCTCATTTATCGTGAAGAAGATTTAGATTTTAACCGTTGCCGTAAAGAATACAGCCAAGCTGCAATTGAAGATTTAACTTGGTTTGGATGCGTTTGGCAGGAAGGCCCCGATAAAGCAGAAATGAATCAGCCATATCAGCAAAGCGAACGCATGCCTTTATATTTAAATGCTTGGAAAAACTTGAAAGAACAAGGACTGATCTACCCGTGCAAAAAATCTCGAAAAGATATTCGAAATGCTTCTGAGAATATTCAAAATACAGACTTAGAGCCTATTTATCCGGAAGCATGGCGACCCAGTAGCGATGTTGCCGATACGATTAATTCCCCTGAAGGTTATAACTGGCGTTTTAAAGTACCGCTAGATCGAAATATTGATTTCCATGATGAAAACTTAGGGCCATGCCAATTTACTAGTGGCAAGGATTTTGGCGATTTTCTTGTTTGGCGAAAGGACGGAATACCCTCTTATGAATTGGCGGTTGTGGTCGATGATATCGCAATGGAAATCAGTGAAGTGGTCCGAGGGGAAGACCTTCTTATTTCGACTGCACGGCAAATACTTATTTATGAAGCACTCGGTGCAACACCACCACAATTTTACCATGCACCGCTGGTAATAGATTCTGAAGGAGATCGCCTAGCCAAAACCCATCAATCAATGTCACTGAGAGAACTCAAACAAGCGGGTCATAGCCCAGAAGATTTAAGAAAATCTGAAGCATGGTGGTCGGGCATTGAAGACTCTTTTGAATCTTAATACTAGGAAGACAAATAGAGTCGCTCATTGGGTTCAGGCAATTGAGAGCGAAACCAAGTTTTTTGCTTTTTCACCAAGCCATTTGTATTTTTAATAATCAGAGGCAGTAGCTCTGATTCCTCTATCTCTCCTTTTAAAAAAGCAATGCTTTCTCGATAGCCTATCGCATTGGCCGCATTTGGGTTTTCTTCAATTCCGTTTTTCAGCAAGCCTTTGACCTCATCAAGCAGACCCGATTCAAGCATACATTTTGCTCGCCTCGCTATTCGATCTTTTAATGCTTCGGCGTCTCTCTCTAAAAGAATGAAATGTTTCTTAAACGGCGCATATGGCTTGGGACGTTCCGAAAATTCTTTTTGTAAAACAGGCAAAGATTTACCTGAAGCAAGACAACGCTCTAAGGCTCGTTGTACACGCCTTGGATTCAAAGTGTCTAAATTGCCTAAGCCTTCAGGATTGATTGCCTTAAGCCGCTCTAACAAGCCGCTTAGTCCTTGCTCAACAAACAGCGATTCTGATTCTGCACGAATTGCATCAGAAACTTCTATAGTATCCACTACCGGCTCAAAAAAACTTTTCAAATAGAAGCCGCTCCCTCCAGTGATAACAACTGATTTTCCCCTACTCAGAATATCCTCAACTGTCTTACGAGCAAGTATATCAAATTGAGTGATATCAAAAGATTGGTTCACAGGGTTCATATCAATGCAATGATGCGGAACCTTGGCTAACTCTTCTTTGCTTGGTTTTGCTGTTCCGATGTCCATCCCTCGATAAAAAAGAGAAGCATCACAAGAAATAATTTCTCCATTCAATGCCTCACAGTACTCTAAGGCATAGTTTGTTTTCCCGACTGCTGTTGCTCCTGTTATTATATGTAATGTTACAGACACGAAAATATACAAAATATGATTAAAGAGACTTGTCTATTCTTAAGGAATCAAAATTCTAAATTTACTGAATAATGAAAATTTGTCTCGTTACAGAAACCTACCCGCCTGAGATCAATGGAGTGGCAAAAACGCTACATCGGATAAGCCATGATTTAAAAACCTTGGGCCATTCTGTGACAATTATTCGCCCACACCAAAGTGGTGAAGCTAAAGTTTCTAAAATACCTTACATCACGATTGTTCCCTCATTACCCATTCCAATTTACCAAGGGCTTCATTTCGGACTACCTTGTCGGGCACTTCTAAAAAAAATGTGGGGAAATGATAAGCCCGATATTGTTTATGTCGCCACGGAGGGCCCGTTAGGCGTATCCGCAATCAATTTAGCTCGTAAAATGAAAATTGCTGTAACTTCTGGATTTCATACCAATTTCCATAAATACATGCAGCATTATCGATTACCTCTCATGTCCAAATTGACTGAGTATTTTCTTAAAAAAACGCATAACAAAACCCTAAGGACCTTTGCACCCACTGAAGATGTCATTCAGCAACTAAAAAAAATGGGGGTCAACAATACTCATTTGTTGGGTCGTGGAGTGGATACTGAATTATTTCATCCAAGTAAGCGGGATCATGCTTTAAGAGAATCTTGGGGCATACATTCGGATGATCAATACGCAGCGATTTTCGTCAGCCGTATAGCCGCAGAAAAAAACATACCCTTGGCAATTAATGCTTTCAAAAGAATTAAGGCAGATAATCCGAATGCATCTTGTATATTTGTTGGAGATGGTCCAGAAAAGCATCGTTTAGAAAAAAAATATCCGGAATACAAATTTGTTGGAACAAAGACGGGTGAGCTTCTGGCAAAATATTATGCATCTGGAGATTTATTTATTTTTCCAAGCTTAACTGAAACTTTTGGAAATGTTATACCTGAGGCTATGGCATCCTCGTTGATTCCAATTGCTTTTAACTATGCTGCTCCTAAAGCTTTAATTGAAGATAAGGCTAATGGTTACCTTGCCGATTACAACGATTCCGATTCGTTTATGAAAACACTTGAATTTGCTTTAAGTCAAAAAAATGAATGGGAAAAGATGCGAAAGCATGCACGTCAAACTGCCGAAAAACTTAATTGGATAAACATTGTTGAAAATTTCGCTCAAGAACTTCATAAAGCTTACCTCGAACATCATAATCATGAATCATCCCAATACCCCTCACCCCTCGGCAAACAGCAATCGTCAAAAAACTTACAATAGCTACTGGAATAAAAACCTCAAAATAATGTCACTTCTTCTCTTTTGCTGGTTTTTTTTCAGTTTAGGTTGTGGAGTGTTATGGGTTGATTTTCTGAATCAATGGACAATTCCTGGAACTGGCTTTAAACTAGGCTTTTGGTTTGCTCAACAAGGCAGTATTATTGCATTTGTCTTAATCGTTTTAATTTACGCAATTTTAATGAATCGTGTAGATAAAGCTGATCATAACTGACACTCAAACTCTTAATCATCATGAGTATTTTAAATTGGACCTATTTGTTTGTGGGACTGAGTTTTTCCCTTTATTTATTTATTGCTTGGCGGGTACGAGTAAAGGACACTCGAGGCTTCTATGTAGCGGGCAGAGATGTTCCCGCTTACGCTAATGGTATGGCAACTGCTGCCGATTGGATGAGTGCCGCTTCCTTTATTTCTATGGCTGGCTTGATATCCACAATGGGGTACGCAGGAAGCGTTTACCTTATGGGATGGACGGGCGGCTTTGTCTTATTAGCACTATGTTTAGCACCCTACTTGAGAAAATTGGGACACTACACCGTTCCAGAATTTATAGGTGATCGCTATGAAAGTGATGTGGCTCGAGTCATTGCCATTATTTGTGCAGTCTTTATTTCCTTTACTTATGTTGCCGGGCAAATGCGTGGCGTTGGCGTGGTCTTCAGCCGCTTTCTCAATGTTGATATTTCAACTGGGGTCTTTATTGGAATGTTCATTGTTTTTATTTATGCGACACTCGGAGGCATGAAAGGCATTACATGGACACAGGTAGCTCAATATTGGGTTTTAATCACCGCTTTTCTTGTTCCGACAATTGCCATAAGTATTCAACTCACAGGACATATTGTTCCCTCTATTGGAATGGGGGCGACGCTTATCGAGCCATCTGTAGTCGGACAAACACACTTTTTATTAAATGCCTTGGATAGTACTCTGACTGATTTTGGATGGCATTTTTACACCGAAGCCTTTGAAGGTAAATGGAGTAAATTCAATGTCTTTGCCACCGCATTAACCTTAATGGTTGGAACCGCAGGTCTACCTCATGTGATTGTTCGGTTTTACACAGTGAAAAATGTTCAAGCGGCTCGTTGGAGTGCCTTTTGGGCCTTGCTTTTTATATCGATTCTTTATTTGTCCGCACCATCCTTGGCTTCTTTTTCAAGATATTATATGATTCATACTCTGAATGGATCGACTTCAGAAAGCCTTCCTAGTTGGTTCCATAGTTGGGAAAAAACTGGATTGATTTTATGGCTGGATGATGGCGATGGAATCGTTCGCTATTCAGGCGATCAAAGTAATGAGATTTTTCGTTCAGGTAAAATGGGTTCTAAAGAACTCGAAGCGGTCAAAAACAATCACCAAATTTGGTTGGAGAGTGGTGCAAGCAATGGAATCGATGGGCGACAACTTTTACTTGATAAGCAATTAAGTGGTCCTGATAGAGATATCATTATGTTAGCCGCACCTGAAATGGCGAGTTTATCCAATTGGATTATTGCTTTTGTTGCAGCAGGTGGGTTAGCCGCTGCCCTTTCCACCGCAAGTGGGCTATTGCTTGTCATCTCTTCAAGCATCGCCAATGATTTATATTATCGAACATTAAATCCTAAAGCTTCGCAGAAAAATCAACTCTTAGTGGGTCGTGTGACGATTGCGGTCGCAGTGATTATTGCTGGGTATTTTGGATTAAATCCGCCGGGCTTTGTTGGGC
Source organism: Verrucomicrobiota bacterium (assembly GCA_027620575.1). GTDB lineage: Bacteria > Verrucomicrobiota > Verrucomicrobiia > Opitutales > Coraliomargaritaceae. The sequence goes on along the minus strand of JAQCDT010000002.1, from coordinate 12,193 downwards.
AAGTGGTAGCTTTTGCCTTTGGCTTAGCCTCAGCAAGTTTCTTCCCAGCAATCTTACTGGGTATTTTTAATCAAAGAGTCGGTACCATTCCTGCCATCATCGGTATGCTTTCTGGTATTAGCTTAACCGCCTATTATATTATTCATTGCGTCTTTCTAAATGGAGAACGCTGGACGCTAGGCGTCATTGAAAATGGCATCACTCCTGAGGCTTTTGGTATGATTGGCATGTTGGTTAATTTCGGCTTAGTCATACTCTTAACCCCTTTCTTTCCTCCCCCGAGCGATCGGATTAAGGAAAAAATACAGGCAGTTCGTAGTCCAGAAGCTTAGAAGAAAATTCTTTTAGTCTTTAGTATAGACCTAAATTCTAGACTTCATTTTCCCAAATACTCTCAAGTGATTGACGCTTGCGAATCAATCGAGCTTGCCCATTGCTCTGAATTAAGACTTCAGCTGCTTCTGGATATGAATTATAATGTTTAGGTGTCATGGCGGATGCATAAGCACCTGTTCCACCAATCAAAACTAAATCGCCTATCTGAACATCCGAAAAATTACGTGTCGCTAATAGTTCAGGATCCCCTGGTGCTGGCGTTAAAATATCGCCCGATTCACAACAATGACCCACCACGACATACTCCTGATGGTTTTTCTCTCTATTTTCTGAAGTCTTCTGCTTAAATATTTCGATCGGGTGCTGTGCACCATAGATAGATGGCCTCAATAATTCGGTCATCCCTGTGTTTAATTTTATAAAATGGTAACCCTCTTTACCAGTATTCACAAGATCATGCACTTCTGCCAACAAGCCACCTGCGTTGGCCATCAAAAATGTACCAGGCTCGATTTCACAATGAATCTCACGACCTGTTTTTTCAGCAAAGGCTTCAAATGCCTCACGCACAGGCTTACCAATCACTTGTAAATCAGTAGAAGTTTCGTCAGGCATACGTCCCACTTTATAGCCGCCACCTAAATTTAAAATAGAGACAGATTCAAATTGTTCCACCAATTGAAAATTCATTAGCGCAACTTTCAACCAAACATCAGGATCGCTACCCGAACCAATATGCGTGTGTATTCGCACCACTTCTAAGTCGTATTGGGCACACAATGCTTTCACTTCATGGACTAAGCCATGCCAAATCCCAAAACTGGAAGAGACCCCACCGACATTGGTACGGTTATTGCCCCCGGAACCCGAGCCAGGATTAAAGCGTACACCTACTTTACCTCCCTGTCTTATTTTTCCAAAAGTCTCTAATTGCTTCAAAGAACAGGCATTGAATTGAATCCCTAAATCTAAAAGTGCGTCTAAATCTTCAGGGATTTCTTGTGCACTTAAACTTATTTTACTCGGCTTGATACCTGCATGAATGGCACGTTTCACCTCATGTCCTGAACTGGCATCGATGTGAAGCCCAAGAGAATCAAATAACTGAAGAATCGATTTATTTGGGCTCGACTTCATCGCAAATCGTGCCGTCAAACCATAGGCATTAGGAAATCCTAAAACCGCCTCTGCAGCAGATCGCATACGGCCCTCGTCATAAAGATAGATAGGCGTCCCAAAAGTTTCAGCGAGTGATTGTGCCTTTTCGGAATCGACTAACGGATTTAGATTGAAATGATTCATCAGTTAAACTACAGATATAAATTTATAAAAAACAAGTAGCTATGAGAGAAATTATTAAGAGTGCGGCATTTATATTGGCAAGTATAATTCTTGCTCGCTTCGCTTTGCCAGCGAACATCACGCCTATCATAGCAATGGCCGTATTTTTACCTTACATCACAAAAAATAATCATCTCCAAACCTTGCTTCCGATAGGGATTCTTTTTCTCACCGATATTTTCCTAGGCTTTTATGGAGCAACTATGTTGTTTGTTTACGGTACTCTATTGCTCATCAGTCTATTATCACGAAAAAGCTACGATGGACAATTTACAGGAATTTTAAAGACCTCTGGATTGAGTGTCTTACTCTGGCACATTATTGTAAATTTTGGTGTATACCTCAATGGACTCGGGACGGTATCACTTGCTCAAACTTACTTAGCTGCCATCCCTTTTGATTTTCGTTTATTGGTCAGTACACTTGCATTCAGCAGTCTTTTTTATGGATGTAATTTAGCAGTAAACCGATACATCAACAAAGAAAGCGTTAGTTCAAAGCCGACACCTTTGGCTTAAGCCTTAGATTTTTCAGCTAGCTTTAATTGCTTTGCCGTCACACTTCGGGCAAGTTCCAGAGTAGACCACTTCACCGCCGGATAGATGAAATCCTTCGGGCAAAGTAACCTTTGGAAGTCGCATAGGAATATCCAAATCAAAAACCTTTTCGCACACACGACAAATAAAATGAGGGTGCTCTTTCTCGGCAGGTAGCTCAAAACGAGTTGGCTGACCCGGAAAAGACAGTCCAACCAACTCAAAATTTTCACACATTTGTTTAATAAAGCGATCCACCGTTGCGGAGCCGAGCCGAGGAAGCTCCGTTCTACCTTGATTAAGAATTTCCTCACGAGTCAAAGGGCGACCCGCTTCTTCTAAAATCTTATAAATAATGCTTTTTTGCTTAGTGACCATTTTATTGAATTAAAAATCATATGTCATGCCTATATAACCTTGTCTAGGCGGAGCGGGATAACCCTTTAAGTAACTGTACTCTTTTTCCAAAGCATTTTCTAATCTAAAGTGAATCGAAGACATATCATTGAATTTGTAAGTACCAAAAATACGTGCAACAGCATAGTCATCTATTTCGATATCTCCACTGTCTATTAAGCCAGATATTTTAATTAGATTAAGACCAATGCGTAAGTCTTTGAATTTTTGAGAGATTGATGCCATCCATTTATGCTTTGGACGACGTATCAATTGATTACCTTCTTCGTCTTTAGCATCTAAATAACTATAAGAGATATTGTATTGTACACTTTCAGTTAAATTACCTGATAGATAAGATTCACACCCTTTTTGGGAAGAATTCACTAAAACTCTTTCATATCCATTAGGACTCCAAGGAGCGGTGGATAGATTATTGATAAAATTATCAAAATAAACAAATCCTAGTTCATGCGCTCCAAGATCAGTTTTTAACCCAATTTCTTTCGACCGGATGGTCTCAAGTTCAATGTTTGCATCTGAAAGAAAAAAATTATAACTATCTCCATAAGCTAAAATCAGAAGGTCAGGCGGATTTTTTCCGTATGAATATTTAGCGTGTATTCTTGTGTTTGCGTCATTATTCAAACTTTTTGAATACTTTATTGAGCCACTTCTACTTGTATCAAAATTATTACTAAAACTGTCGATTCTTCCGCCAAATTCTATTTCAGATAATGAATCAATTTCATAAATTGTATTAGTAAAAAACGATCTAGTATCATAAGAAACTTCATAGGCACTGACGTTTGATATACTGAAATCATTTACAGGAGATTCCTCATATCTTCTTTTTTCAAACAATAATCCAAAAATACTCCTGCCTTTATTTTTAAAATGCTCAAACTCGTACATAGACTCTAAACAATCGATTTTTTCCGTAAATTTTCTATCATAGCTATACAAAGTTTTGATAGCTTCTAATTCATTCTTTGAGAAGTTTGCCATTAACTTTAATTGTGATGAGTCTGAAATATTAAACGAAACGCCTGGTGAATACATGTAAGCTTTTGTAAGATTTTTTTCTGTAGTAGGGACACCATATGAAATACCGACTCCTACAGCTGCATCGTAATATAAATACTGAAAATCTAGATCTACAAAATTACTGAGCGCATAGACGACATAAAGATTTGCCGAATCTCTATCAAATTCAGAGTTTTCTTGGTATCCGTCCGTGTTTGCTGAATTAATGGCAAAACTTGCGTTTAAATTATCCTTAGAAAGTCCGTAATTATAATTATAGAATTTCGCATTATTTGAACCTATCTCGAATTTAAATTTTTGATTTAACCCACCAGTAGCAAAATCACTTCTAATATTAACCACGCCCCCGATTGCCCCACCATAGAGACTCGAACTATCTCCGCGAACAACCTCAATAGATCCCACGTTAGACAAACTTAAATTTCCAAGATCGTATTGACCTGATGCCCCTGTAGGCATCCTACGACCATTTAATAAAATTACGGTATGGTTACTTTCACTGCCTCTCGTAAACATTGATGTAGCTTTTCCCATTCCACCATTAGCTGCTAAATGCACGCCCGGTATTTGATTCAGCACGTCTCTTACATTAAGATAAAGACCCTCTTCAATTGCTTTTTTAGGGAAAGCACTAACCGAAGGACTTAGCTCGCTTAAAGTTTGCCCAAATCTCGAAGCTGTAACAACAAAATCTTCCATTTGAAAAACGGGTGCCATTGCTTGCTCTTTAACTTGAGCAAAGCTTACACCATTAATGACTAAAAACCATAAAAGTAGGTCAAATGAATGAGCTTTTTTAAACATATATTTGAAAAATGAAAATCAATCTCAATAAACTAAACAACTATAATGTAGTTTAAATGATAAAAATCAGGCCTTCCCTTAAATGGTTAAGTTCTCTGCAATCAGGACGTTGTCGGCACGGACGACTTGGCTGTTTTTCTCGGAAAGCACTAAAACTTTGGGCTTCCAGTCCTTTGCCTCTTTTGCATCGACTTGAGCAAAGGACATAATCACCACTCGATCACCGATTTCCCCCTTATGGGCAGCGGCTCCATTTAAAGAAATCATGTGCGAACCTTTAGGGGCTTCGATTGCATAGGTTTCAAAACGTTCACCGTTTGCAATATTTGCGACCAAAATCTTTTCGTAGGGAAGCAAGCCAACCGCTTCCATCAAGGCACTATCAATGGCAAGGCTACCTTCGTAGTGCAATGCCCGATCCGTAATCTCGGCTCTTAATAATTTAGATTTCAATAAATTAATGTTCATGTGAGAAAGTAAGTATTATAAATCAGTTAGTGCAGATGTCAAAAAGCTAACTATAAATTAAACATTCGGATAGCTTCCCAGCCATTTAACAAATGAAGAACACTCTTTTAATTCTTCAAGCGCTTCTTGAACTAAGTCTTCTTCTATATGACCGATAAGATCAATAAAGAAAAAATAGTCCCATGCTTTTTTGCGACTCGGACGTGATTCAATCTTTGATAAATTGATCGCTCGTTTTGCAAAAGGCATTAATGCTTTCTCTAAAGCACCTGATTGGTCTTTAAGTGAAATCACTAAACTGGTTTTATCATTGCCCTCGCCTAAAGGCCGGACTTCAGTTTTGCCTATGACTAAAAAGCGTGTGACATTCTCAGAATTGTCTTGGATACCTTTTTGAACAACAGGTACATTATTCAGTTCTGCAGCAATTGAACTAGCGATCGCAGCTACCTCAGGTCGTTTAGCTGCTATTTCAACAGCACTTGCCGTACTGTGGGATTCTACTAATTCCGCATTGGGCAAATTACGTCTCAACCACTCACGGCACTGCCCTAGTGCTTGGTCTTTTGAATGCACCTCTTTAATCGCTTCCAAAGGTGACTGTGCAATTAAGCAATGTTCGATAGGCAAGTAAACTTGGGCACAAATTTTTAAATCAGATTCCACTAATTCATCCATCGAATGAAACACCGCCCCCTCTGTGGAATTTTCAATAGGGACGACCCCATAATCACAATCCCCTGCTTCGACGGCCGAAAAAACATCCGAAATTGTTTTCATTGGGGTGGCTTTTAAACTCACGCCAAAATTTTTCAGTACCGCCTGATGCGTATAAGTTGCCTCAGGTCCCAAAAAAGCGACCTGTAGCTCTTTTTCCAAAGCAATCGATGCAGAAATAACTTCTCGATAGATTGCATTGAGAGCGGATTGATTCAGCGGTCCTTTATTGAGTGACGCCAATTTTTTAAAGACTTCAGCCTCTCGTGCCGGATCATAAAAATCTGCCCCCGACTCCTGTTTAATTTTTCCAATCTCATGAGCAATCGCTAAACGTTGATTGAGTGACTCGACAATGTCCGCGTCAATCTTGTCAATTTGCTCTCTTTGTTTATCTAAATCGTGTTTACTCATGAGGATTCTTCTTCAGTTTTCTCTAAATAGGCATCGCTTTCAATATTTTCTTTCTGCCAATCGATTTCAACGAAAGTTTCTTCAAGAGGCAACTCAGAGGGCTTAGTTTCTTTTGCCAAGCCAACCGCCTCATCGGAAATCTCACTGTCAGATTCTTTGTCTTTACGCATAAAGTCATCAATTTGAACATTAGTTAAAATATCCGAAGTGGGTAAATCTTCTAAATCTTTAATTCCTGAAAATTCGAGAAATTTTTCAGTTGTTCCATATTGGATAGGACGCCCTGGCAATTCGGCACGACCCACAACCTCAATCAACTCAATTTCTAATAAACGATTCACTGGACTATCCACTGACACACCACGGATTGATTCGATCTCCGCTCGGGTGACTGGCTGACGATAAGCAATAATTGAAAGTGTCTCTAAAGTCGCCATTGTCAGCTTCATCGGCTTAGGTTCGGCTCGTAATAATCGAATATAATCAGAAAATTGTGGAGCAGTGGCTAAATAAAACCCTTTAGGTCCATCAACTAAGCGATAGGCAAGATCCTCGACTTCCGCTTCCTCCATGATTGATTGCAAAGCACCTTCTAAATCTTTTTTGCTGACCGCCCCTAAGTCTTCATCTTCTGCTTCAATAGCATCATCCTCAGTCGTTTTTGCATCCACTAATTGTTCTTCATGCTTGCGAAAAAGCTTCAATATATCCTTAACCGTCAAAGGTTCAGAGGTCGATATCAGCAAGGCTTCTACTATCTTTTTTAACTTAGGATTCATATTTCACATTTATAAAAATCAAAAAATCATAAAAAGAACAGAAAAAAGGATATTGTCCTTGAAACCTTAATTTGTTCTAAAACTATGTTTAATAATTTATTAAGTAAAATAAGGAACTATGTCTGAATCGAACACAAGAAATTATTCATCGACTATCGTGGATGGCGTTGATCGTGCCCCTGCCCGCTCTATGCTCAGAGCAGTCGGATTTACAGATGAGGATTTTAAAAAGCCTCAGGTTGGTATTGCCAGTTCACCGAGTGATTTAACTCCCTGCAACATGCACCTTGGCGAACTCGCCGAACATGCAAGTAATGGGGTCAATACAGCTGGGGGGAAGGCGGTGAATTTCAGCACGATAACGGTTTCTGATGGGATTTCCATGGGAACACAAGGAATGCGTTACAGCTTAGTCTCTCGAGATGTGATTGCTGATTCGATCGAAACAACCACCGCGGCAGAAGGATTTGACGGACTCGTGGCTATTGGGGGCTGTGATAAAAATATGCCTGGATGTATGATTGCCATCGCTCGACTTAATCGCCCATCCGTTTTTGTTTACGGCGGTACGATCTTACCTGGTTTCGCCAAGTCCGATAAAGAAAAATGTAATCCTATGGATATTGTTTCTGTTTTTGAAGCGGTCGGGAAGCATGCAAAAGGAACCCTAGATGACGAAGGCTTAAAAGACGTAGAAAAAAGTGCAATTCCTGGACCAGGTTCCTGCGGAGGCATGTACACCGCAAATACCATGGCAAGTGCTATTGAAGCATTAGGTATGAGTTTACCGGGTAGTAGTGCACAAACAGCGGTTGGTGAAAGTAAGAAAAAAGATTGCGAAAATGCGGGCAAAGCGGTGCTGAATTTGCTCGAAAAAAATATCCGTCCTCGTGATATCATGACGAAAAAAGCTTTTGAAAATGCAATCACCACTTGCCTTGCTCTCGGTGGTTCAACCAACCTTATTCTCCATTTACTCGCCATTGCACATTCGGCAAATGTCGAGTTAAGTATCGATGACTTTGATCGTATTGGGAGGAAAATTCCACTCCTTGCAGATGTTAAACCTTTCGGGAAATACCATATGAGTCATTTGATTCGTATCGGCGGTATTCGCCCAATGATGAAAATGCTCTTAGACCGAGGCTTAATTCATGGTGATTGCTTAACTGTATCAGGAGAAACTGTAGCTGACTCTCTAAAAGACGTAGCTCATTACGGAAGCTATCCAGATGAACAAGATATCATACGCCCATGGGATGACCCAATTAAAGACAGCACCCACCTCAGAATTTTAAGAGGCAATTTAGCTCCAGAAGGCGCCGTTGGCAAAATCACAGGCAAAGAAGGTCTGTATTTTAAAGGAACTGCCAAAGTCTTTGAGGGAGAAGAAACCGCACTGGAAGGCATTTTAAAAGGCGATGTTGTGAAAGGTGATGTTGTTGTTATCCGAAACGAGGGCCCTGTTGGTGGTCCAGGTATGCGGGAAATGCTTTCCCCAACAAGTGCAGTCGCAGGACGAGGACTGATTCAAGATGTTGCTTTAATTACTGACGGACGTTTTTCTGGAGGCAGCCATGGCTTTGATGTAGGGCACATCACCCCTGAGGCAGCTAAAGGAGGCCCTATCGGTATCGTCCAAGATGGTGACCTTATTGAAATTGATGCTGAGAAAAATTCTCTAGAACTCTTGATTTCAGAGGAAGAATACGCCGAACGCTTGAAAAACTATCAACCATTGCCACCTAAAGAACTACGAGGGGTGCTTGCTAAATATGCCGCACTGGTAGCGACTGCCTCTGAAGGTGCAGTGACCGATAAAAATTTAAATCTCTAATCAATATATAAAGCTCTATGAGTTGGAACACTTTTAAACAACATTACTTATCTATAAACGAATTAGACTTTGCTCTAGACTACAGTCGAATCCGTTTCTCAAACGATTTTTTTCAAGCCAATGAAGCGAAGATGCAATCAGCATTTAATGCAATGGATGCACTTGAAGCAGGGAGCATTGCTAACCCTGATGAAGAAAGACAAGTTGGTCACTATTGGTTAAGAAATGCTGAATTAGCGCCCGATACCGAAACACAAAAAGCCATCACTGATGCACTTGAAATGATCCATTCAATTGTAGAAAAAGTGCATTCTGGGTCTTGTGCCGGCAAAAATGGTGCTTTTAAAAATTTGCTGATCATTGGTATTGGTGGATCCGCCCTCGGACCTCAATTTGTTGCTGATGCCCTCGGTGGACCAAAGAACGACCGAATTAATACTTTCTATTTTGATAATACAGATCCTGATGGAATGGATCGTACCTTAGATCGGCTTGAGGGACAACTCGGCCAAACACTATCTGTGGTTATTTCAAAATCAGGTGGCACCGCAGAAACAAGAAACGGTATGGTTGAAGCAAAAAATGCTTATACAAAAGCGGGACTTGATTTTGCAAAACACGCTATCGCTATCACCGGCGAAGGTTCAAAATTAGACACATTAGCCGTTGAAGAAAATTGGTTATATCGATTACCCATGTGGGATTGGGTTGGAGGACGAACTTCCGAGCTTGCAACAGTCGGCTTATTGCCAGCTGCACTTCAAGGTATTCAAATAGATGATTTGCTGAATGGAGCAAAAGCGATGGATGCGGTGACACGGATCAAAGAAACTCGAAAAAATCCAGCCGCCCTTCTTGCACTCTCTTGGTATCACGCCACTGAAGGAAAAGGGAGCAAAGATATGGTCATACTACCATATAAAGATCGTTTAGTACTTTTTTCCAAATACTTACAGCAATTGATTATGGAATCACTTGGTAAGGAAACGGATCTTGATGGCAAAGTGGTGAATCAAGGAATTGCTGTTTATGGAAACAAAGGGTCCACCGACCAACATGCTTATGTCCAACAACTAAGAGAAGGTGTGCATAATTTCTTCGTCACCTTTATTGAGGTATTAAAGGATCGAAAGGGTGATTCTATTTCGGTAGATGACTCAGGTAATTCCACCGGAGATTATTTACACGGCTTTTACTTAGGCACACGAGAGGCACTTGACGAAAAAGATCGAGAAACCCTCACGGTAACTATCAAAGAAGTGAATGCTCATTCTATCGGACAGTTGATTGCTTTATTTGAGCGTGCTGTCGGACTCTATGCACATTTAATTAATATCAATGCCTATCATCAACCGGGAGTTGAAGCTGGTAAAAAAGCAGCCACCAATATTCTTAAGATGAAGCAGACAATTTATGAATTGCTCGAAAAAGAGTCACCCTCACCTCTTTCGGTTGAAGCTATAGCTGAGAAAGCATCACTGCAAAATAATGAAGAATTAATTTTCAAAATACTGTACCGATTGGCTCACAATTCAGCTTCAAATATCCATATCACATCAAATAACTGCCCAACAGAAGCAGAATTTTATTTACAATAAAATAGCATTGCTTGCATGAAACTCCTAGTTGCCATTTTACTGATCTTACTTTTTGCACAGAGCTATTTTTTTTACGATTTATCAAAAAAAAAGTCTGCTTTATACAAAGAATATGAAGATGCCGTCTTAGCGATTGATTATCATGAGAAGAAAAATTTAGAAATGATAAAGCAGGTACAACTTGCCCAAAATAACAAGGAAGCAATACAGACAACACTCACCCAACAAAAGATCAAGTATTCAGAGCTTAAGGCAACAAATGATCAGTTTCAGTACACGATTAATCAACTAGAGCAAAAAAATGATTCACAAGCTATTATCATTGAGCAAAAAGATAATGAAATACTGATATTAAAGAATGAATTATTGAAATATCTTTCAGAATAAGATTAATGTAACCCTATGAAAATTAAATTACTCGGACTTATCGCATTATTCGCACTCATAGCAAGCATGGTTCTTACTGGATGCATGACTGCCAATCCTGATGAACAAACTGTACCTTGGGGCCGCCCTGCTGACTGGGAGCGAGACACACCCTATTACGGTGGATAATTTTAGATGACGGAAAATGTTTCAAGTGGAGGTTTATCCATTGTCTCAGTTCCTATTGGCAACCTAGGCGATATTTCAGAAAGAGCTAAAGCAATTTTATCTACGGCAGATTTTATTGCCTGCGAAGACACCCGAGTCACTGGAAAGTTACTCGATAAACTCAATATAGAAAAATCTGGTACATTCATTTCTTACCGAGAAGAAAATGAAAAAATTCTGGCGGAACAATTAGTTGCTGAGATTCAATCTGGTAAGACGATCGCATTAGTGTCAGATGCGGGAACTCCTGCTATCTCCGATCCAGGCTTTCGCCTAATCAGCGCTTGCCGTAAAGCCAATCTATCAATCACGGCATTGCCGGGAGCGTGCGCCATCATTAATGCCCTAGCCCTTTCTGGCTTACCCACTGACTCATTTTTATACCAGGGATTCCTTCCTCCGAAAACCTCGGCACGAAAGAAATTTTTTGAAGCTCACTCAGATTCACCCTACACAATTATTATTTATGAGTCCTGTCATCGCATCGAAAAATGCATTGGTGATATTGTAAGTACGCTCGGGAAAGATCGCATTATATCGGTTTGCCGAGAGATGACTAAACTTCACGAAACCGTATTTACAGGCACCGCAGAATCCGTTTTAGAGCAACTTTCTCGCACTAGTAAAAAGGGAGAGTTTGTCGTACTGATTGCAAAGCAAAAATTCACCCTATAAAGCGATAGCGTCCGTTGATGCGATCATTACAATGGCACTATTTCTCAGAGTAAGTGGGGATTTTACTTTCTGTATCCACACGGATGACACCATCGCCTTTCAGTAATTTTGATAAATACTGACCACAGAATTCTTTACGCCAAGTTTGATTTAAAGGATGGTCTTGAAGGCCGACTTCATCCTGCGAATTAGCGTAAACAAAACTGGTTACTTTTGCTCGATTCGCTATTAAACCTGCATCAATTTGGGTATTTAAGGATAAGCCTTTAATGTAGGCTAGAGCAAGATCGACTTGGGCTTCTAAGGCATCTTCTTTTTCAAAGTTAGAAAATTCATTTTCTAATGGGGCTATAGCTTCGTGGAGACCACGGTGGATCGCTTCCCATAAACTTGTGCTAAACTTTCTTAAAAAGCGTTTACCCAAGTTCATCTTCGTCAAGGCGTCTATTGATTTAGGAGGCGATTTAACCAGCCTCATCACTACTTCGTCCGGTAAAATAAAGGTGCGTGGTAAATTTTGTTTTCGTGCAACAGACTCACGCCAAATACAAATAGATCGCAATAAAGTTTTTTGTTTAAAATTAATCGACCCACTGTTCTTTACTTTAGGCGAAATTAGAAATGGATCTTTTTCTTTATACAATGCCTCGT
>JAQCDT010000093.1 GCA_027620575.1 Verrucomicrobiota bacterium | reverse complement strand
ATAAACACCTCCTGAATTAGTTCCCTTAAATGCAGCTATTGTATTTCTTTTACCTGTGACTAAATTCATTTCAAATAAGTCAGGAAATCCAGATTTATAATAACTGGTAAACAATAATGAACGACCATCAGAAGACCATTTAGGACGGATCAGTAAAGCTTTATCAGATGTAATTTGCTGAATCTGATTAAAAAATAGGTCGCTTACATATAATTCAGGGGCGTCACCACGATTTCCGACAAAAGCAAATCGACCTGAATAGAAGCCAATTAAATTGTCCTGACTACCTGTAATTTCAACTGCTTTATCTAATAAATTTAAAAAGGATTTATAAGTATCATTGAGACGTTTTTTAGACTCGTGGACGATTGTGCCTTCAGAAAGAACCCTTAAGCAAACCGATCCGTCTTTTAAAACAGCCATTTGTACCATAAACTCACTTTCTTTTGGCGATACTAAGCGATAGGCACCATGTATTTTAAACGCAATTTTACCTATTTTATCATACTCTGGGTCATTACAATCGAATGAAACTGAAATGACCTTATTAGATTCACGTACCAAATCAGGTAATTCGATTATCGCAGCACTTAATATACTTTGAAAAAGCACTGCTAAAATGATAAAGCTACGATAAAGCAAACGCATATCGCCATGCTGTTTTTGTCGAAAATAAAAGCAAATCTAAAACTTAGTGTATTTTAAAATTTGCTTAAAAATATTTTTCATCCTTTATGATAAAGCTGATAAAGCGTCCTTCAAATTTAAATAATGAACACCCAAGCAATTCGAGAAAAAATCCAAGAAGTCAAATATCCTGGTTTCTCCAGAGATATTTTATCCTTTGGCCTAGTCAAAGAAGTTACTTTTGAAAAAAAAGAGGTTTTTATTACAATAGAACTGACAACGAGTGACGCTTCGATTCCTGAACAAATAGCGAATTCCCTTAAAGAAAAAGTAGGAACTTTAGAAGACGTAGAGAAGGTCAATGTGACAATGGAAGTCAATACCCCCGATCCATCTTCAAAGCCTGCAGGTGGCAATAATAATACGGCTCCACAAAATATTGAAACCATGCAACAGGTACGTCATATTATTGCCGTAGCATCAGGTAAAGGCGGTGTAGGCAAATCTACAGTATCTGTTAATCTAGCCTGTGCGCTTCAAGAAGCACTCAGTAAACATAATAAGCCAAATAAAATAGGAATCATGGATTGCGATATTTATGGCCCATCAATCCCACTTATGCTAGGTGCCAATGGTCAGCCACAAATTGAAAAAAATCTTATTATACCGGTTGAGAATTATGACATAAGTACGATTTCAATGGGATTACTTGTTGATGAAGAAACGCCTGTTGTCTGGAGAGGTCCTATGATCATGAAAACAATCAAACAATTTGCAGAAAATGTAAATTGGGGTGAGTTAGAAATTTTGATTATTGATTTACCACCTGGAACTGGTGATGCCCAACTCTCACTGACTCAAACCATTCCCCTAGATGGTGCGGTAATTGTGACCACTCCGCAAAAAGCAGCTTCTGAAGTTGCTAAAAGAGGTGCACGCATGTTCGAAAAGGTGAATGTCCCTCTTTTGGGTGTTATTGAAAATATGAGCTATATGGAGGATGAAAAGGGAGAAAAATCTTTCCTATTTGGCGAAGGTGGCGGAAAGACGACGGCAGCCGCGCTACAGATAAATCTGCTTGGACAAATACCTCTTGATATTCGTATTCGCAAGGGAGGCGATCTAGGAATCCCAATTGTGATCAACGAAAAAGAAGCGAATGCCTCAAAAGAATTTATTTCAGTTGCCAATCAATTAATCGAAAGATTATATAGAAAATAAATAATTATGTGTAAGGATCGTATGCGTTTTACTATTTATAATCAGTCTATTTGTATTAACATCCCTAACATGGCTAAAAATTCCAGTCTTACTGAACATTCTCTTGATTCTGAACCCAGATATCTGGATAATGATTTTATGCACAATTCCTCACTCTATAAAGAATTCCTTGCTGAGAGAGACGAGATTCTCAAACACAAATGGATAGAATCTGAAAAAGCAGGCAATGATATAGGCTTTGAAAAAGCTCTACTGGATTGGATCCAGAAACATCGGAGCAACTGGAGGAACTTCAGGAAAAACAAAAAAGCTTAGTCTTTGATTTCTCTATGTAGAGTATGACGACGAAGATGTTTATTATATTTCTTCTTCTCAACTTTTTCAGGCTGTTTTCTTTTGTCTCTAGTACTCATGTAGCGAGAGACTGGTTTACCCTCAGCTCTTGCTTCTGTGCACTCTAAAATGATATGTTCTCTTGGCATGATTTTTAAAATTAAAAAATGGATTTAAGTCCTTGTTTGAAATACTGCAACTTTTTTTTTATTTAAGTTGTACATACATTATAGTTAATATTTTAATTCACTAATGATTAAAAACATCAAGACTATTGCTATCGGAACCGATCATGCAGGATTTCCCCTCAAGGCACCCATTACTCAATTACTTGAATCTAATGGAATTACGGTTATTGATATGGGCTGCTTCAACACAGATTCATGCGATTATCCTGATTTTATCAAACCAGCAGCGGAAAAAGTAATTACCGGTGAAGCTGACAAGGCAATCGTTTTAGGAGGATCGGGCAACGGAGAAGCCATAGCCGCCAATAAAGTAAAAGGCATTCGTTGTGCACTGTGCTATGACCTATGGACAGCTGAAATGGCCAGCAAGCACAATAATGCGAATTGCATAGCGATTGGCTCAAGAGCCACTAGCGAAGAACTCAGTTTGCAAATTATTGAAAAATGGTTATCAACTGAATTTGAGGGCGGACGGCATTTAAATAGAATTGAAAAGATTGAAGCTTAGCCTTGAAAATTAGCTAAAGAAAGACTGAATATTAAGTATACAATTTATAACTATGGAAGACACTAAATCAAAATCAGCTGAAGGCAAAAATTCACAAATTAAAATACAAGATACGTTTCTCGAGCAACGTAAGGTATTTTTATGGGGTGAGGTTTCTGATAAGTCCGCACGAGATGTCACTGAAAAACTATTATACCTTGAATTTAAGGAACCAGGGAAACTCATTACTTTTTATATCAATACTCCAGGTGGTTCAATCACAGCAGGCATGGCAATTTACGATACTATGCAGCTCATCAGTTCACCGATCAAAGTCGTAGTCACTGGTATGGCAGCGAGCATGGGTTCTATTTTACTTTCAGGCGCAGAGAAAGGACAACGTGTCCTCTACCCTCATTCTAGGGTTTTAATTCACCAGCCACTTATTTCAGGCCAAATGGTAGCCGTCGCAGTTGATATCCATATTCAAGCAAAAGAAATGGAAAAATTAAGAGATGAGCTGAACAACATATTAGCCGAGGCTTCAGGACAGCCCCTTGAAAAAATCCAAAAAGATACAGACAGGGATTTCTACATGACAGCTGAGGAAGCTATAGAATACGGTCTAGCTGACAGTATTTGCGAAAGTGTCTAATCTGCGATTCTCCTTTACAAGGTACTAGCAAAATTAACTCGTACCAATTCTTGTTAACTGTTGGAATCGTGGTTACGAGTTTATTTAAAAAGCAGCAGACTTAAGGCCATGATCAACATGCCTAAAATCAGACCAACAATACTGTCGTGCCCTTTGCAATAGGCTCTACTCGTCGGCAATAATTCGTCTAAGCTAATATAGACCATAATACCTGCAACGACTGAAAATAATATTCCCATTATATTCGAAGGAATCACACCAGATTCAGCACCGACAAAGTAATAAAGAAAACCAAATCCAATCAAAGCTCCTATCGGCTCTGCTAATCCACTTAAGAAAGAATAAACAAAGGCCTTTTTTCGATTACCTGTCGCGTAAAAGATCGGAATTGAAACACTAATACCTTCAGGGATGTTGTGTAAGGCAATAGCGAAAGCAATCGGAATACCGATTGCAGGATCTTCTAATGCGGACAAAAATGTGGCCAAACCCTCAGGGAAATTATGAATTGCAATGGCTAAAGCAGTGAACAATCCCATACGCATCAATTTCTTTGAGTGCTTAATAGCTTCAATATCCTCTTCTGAAATGTCACCCTTAGATTGCAATAATTCATATTCTTTTTCTTTGTGCACTTCGTGAGGATTTTCAAATTTTGGAATTAATCCATCGATGATACCAATAATCGCAATTCCAGAGAAAAAAGATATCACATTAATCCAATGACCCTGAATATAACCATAATATTCAACTAATGCACTCGCACCCTTTTCTGAGAATATTTCGACGAAAGACACATAGAGCATAACGCCCGCTGAAAATCCAGTGCCTACCGATAAAGCACGGTAATTAGTTCTTGTGGTCATAAAGGCAAGGATACTTCCTATTCCTGTCGCCATGCCTGCAAATACTGTTAACCCTAATGCTATCCACAAATTTTCCATTTAATCAATATTCTCTAAATAATCCCAGCTATCCAAGTACGATATTTTGAAACTCGTTTTAACCCTTGAGTAGTCGTCATAAATAAATTTTAGGGAAATGGTGGCCAGACGCAGAATCGAACTGCGGACACAAGGATTTTCAGTCCTCTGCTCTACCAACTGAGCTATCTGGCCATCAGTAAAAAGTGAAAGTAAGTTATGATTTTAACTTAAGGTCAATCGAGTTTTTTCAAAAAATGCAAAAAATCATTCCTCCACCAAACTTAAAGCAGGCTCAATATTTTTTAAATCATTCAGTGTATTTTTAAGAGAAAATTCTAAGTCGATAAACCCAGCAAAAGCTATCATACCCGCATTGTCTCCACTATGTTTGGGCAAGGCACTATAAAAGCGAATACCTTTACTTCGTGAAAGCTGCTCTAATTTGCTTTTCAAACATTGATTGTTAGCAACACCGCCCGATAAACCCAGACTCTTATATTCGCCTTCATTAATTAACTGTCCCGTTTTCTTAATTAATTGATAAAAGACGGCCTCTTGATAAGAAGCACAAATAGACGATAGTTGCTGATCGATTTCTGATTGCGTTAGCTTATCAAGTTTATAACGCAAACTCGTCTTAAGTCCTGAAAAACTGAATCGTTTATCTTTTCTATTTCCCATAGCCTTTGGAAAGTCAGTGAAATTTTTATCTCCGTCTTTGGCTAAAG
>JAQCDT010000092.1 GCA_027620575.1 Verrucomicrobiota bacterium | reverse complement strand
TTCCACATAACTACCCCAATAATCCAAACAAATACCATCATATCTATCCCAACTAACCCCATTATTGTTACTGAAGTCAATTGCTGATGTTAGTGAGTTAATATTACACCTATTATTTATTCCCCATATAATTGTATTAGTTGATTCTAATATTATGTCCACAGACTCTTCATATTTTATATTTAGTGTAGAAGATCGAAAATGGGACAAAAGATCAAGTCTTTCCCAAGTAAGGCCTCCATTTTTTGTTACAAATAAATACTCTGTAGCATATGGATCAGCAACTTTGGTGTAATATCCTATACTCTCATCCTGAAATGAAATATTTTTAAAATAATAACCTTCCTCACTGACGATTATGTCCCAACTTTTACCACCATCAATAGTTTTATAGATGACATTAGAAGCAGATATAAAACCAACTTGATCTGTGACAAACTCTATATCATAAAAACTATTCTCTGTATCTAACGGGTTTAATTCAACGAAATTAGCAGACAATGATATATCAGAGTTCAGTGTTAACTCTAGTTCTGTCTCATTTGAAGTAGTATCACCAGTCCATCCAGTGAACAAGTAATCGCTGTCGTTTATTGCTGATATTTTTAATCTAGAACCTAACGAGTAACCATCCTGTACTTTACTTCCTTCAATTAGTTGAATATCAACCTGGCCGCCATTTGTGTTTACGTTGATTAGGTATGACTTTAATGAAAAATTACCATATAGATTGAGATCAGTATCGATTACATAATCCAAAGGATTATCTTCAGCGAAAAATGCACCACTCCAATTATCGAATTTCCAACCAACAGATGGTTCAGCTATTAAACGTATTGTTGATCCGTTATCAAAGCTATTATCATTTTGATTTCCTGAAAGTAATTCAATCGATAGTTGACCTTCTCCTGATGGATTAAGGTTAACATTATACTGTAGAGGTTGGAAAACAGCAGTGATATTTTTACTGGATTGTATTTCAATATCGATGGGGTTGTTAGTACCACTGATTTCCCCTTGCCATTCTTTAAACTCCCATCCTTGCTCTGGTATTGCTGTTAATTGAACTAAGGAACCGTCTTTGTACTGACTTTTACTTTTAATTAAATCCTCATTTACAGAGCCGCCTCCAACTATGGTTACTTCTAAGTCATACAGCTGCCTAAAGATTGCTTCAATTTGAAGCTTACCTGTGATTTTTAGGCTAGTTTCATTATCAAGAATTTCCTCCGTGTTATAAATCCATCGATCAAATATCCAACCAGCTTTAGCGTTAGCATTTAACTGATATGTCGAGTCAAATGTTACTATATCGGTGAAATTTGATTCTCTATTATTTACAATTCCATTACCATCAATAGAAACTTGAACCGGGAATAGACCATTTATTTGATTTGAGACTACTTTTGTAGAGGAGTCTGCAGTTCCAAGGGCTTGAATACGGTATAGAAATAATTAATTGATAAAGAATCAGGTTCGTCAACAAAATTTATGACATTACTTTCTAGTTCTGCTATCTGAACAAAAGGTCTGGTATGTTCTTTTCTAGAGAGCACAAAACCTGATTCACCTGTACTATTATCTTTCCAAGATAGAAGAATTTTATTGCCGTTAATTTCACCGGTAAGTTCACTGGGTGGATTTGGTATATAGTCAGGTGAAACTGTGTCTCCACCATTATTCACGACAATATCTGCTGGTTTACTACAGGCGATACACAATAAAATTAAAACTACTATACCACGAAAATATATCATCATTGATTACTTGATAAGTGACATTAGTTTAGTTTCTTGATATTCGGGTGTAATCATTTTATAGAAATATATCCCTGATGAAAGATTTTTAGCATCAAATGAAACTGTATGATAGCCAGCAGTCATTCGTTTATCTGTAAGGGTATGTACTAAATGTCCAATACTATTATAAATTTCGATTCTAACCGATGTTTCTTTTGGTAATGAAAAATCAATTTTTGTAGTTGGATTGAATGGATTTGGATAATTTTGTTTTAAGGCGAATTCATCAGGTAATTCAAGTAAAGTTTCATTTGAAACAGTTAGTTTGCTAAAGTTTACTTGCTGAACTGTTTTAACACTATTTGTATAAGTAGTAATGAATACGGTCACATCTTGGTCACTATCCAGATCAAATGGGATAGTTAATAAATCACCTTGCATCAAATTTTCTGCAGCAATAGCGAGTTTTAATCCATTTTCGGTATTGGCAACCGATTGAATGTCTTCTGAGGAGAGAATTGGGTCACTAAATGTCAGGCCTTCAGTCTCGGGCACTTCTATGTTAATAGAATGAATTTCATCAATCGAAGAAATTATTAAACCATCTACACTTATGTTTGTTTCAAGAGGGATTACATTAGGCGTATATGTTGGGAACTCTTCAAGTGTTCCAACTAAGTATTTTAAAACATAAGAGGCATCTAAAGCTAAAATCTCGCCATCTTGATCTACATCTGCAGCAGCTTCTCTCCAATTATACCATACACTTTCGTGCCACCACTTCACAGGATCTTCTGGAACTATATATGTGCCTACTGTATGGTGAAGGATGGTACTTGCATCATAGGAATTAATTTTCCCTGTATTATCTACATCACCTCTCATTAGTGCGTCTATATCATTGAATCCTGGCTTGATATTACTAGTTGGGGTACTGTTCAGATAAACATTATCAAGTTGCACTACATGTTGCCCAATGGAGTCTGCATGAAAAAATAATTCCATTAATGGCTTATGAGTTGTGATAACTGAGGATCCAGAAACAGCTAACTTAAGAGTGTCACCAATAAGATTACTTTCTATAGAAGGTGAGCTTTCATCATGAAACAGAAGAAGAGAGTCATATACTAAACCATCAGGAATAAGGATGTCAAATTGGTAGCTGATGAGTCCATCACTTTCTTCCAAAGAATTAATACTCAAGCTTGTAGAATATTTAAATCCTTTTTTTGAATAGGTTGAGTCTATTATGATTTCTTTAAGTAGTAAATTTCTATCTGGACATTCACCCCAAATAGGTAATCTTCTACTTGTTATTCCAGAGCCATTAAAGAAGTCTTGAGGAATTGATGAAATATTCCGAACACACCACCCAGAGAGGTTTTGATCAAATTGAAGCGCGCCATCAAACATGTTATCCATATTCTTTGTATTCGATACATTCCAATTAGAAATATTTTGATTAAAACTTTTAGCGTCTTCAAAAGTACTTTTCATGCTTTCAACTTTAAGGACATCCCAATCATCGATGGGTTGATCAAAATTATTTGCCCCATAAAACAAACTATCAAAAGTTGTCACATTCTTTACTTCCCAAGCTCCTATATCTTGGTTGAAGGAATTCGCCCCTGCAAACATTTGATTCATATTAGTAACAGATGCCACATCCCATGAACTTATATCTGAATCAAAATTACTAGCGTCTTTAAACATACTTTTCATGGATGTTACTTGCTCAGTATTCCAAGAGCCTAAATCTCCATTAAAAGATGATGCCCCTTCAAACATGTGATTCATACTCAACACGCTATCAACCTTCCAATAAGAGAGGTCGTCATTGAAATCCTTGACTCCAGCAAAAAGGCTATCCATATTTTTCACATGAGACACATCCCAATTACTCACCTGCCAATTAACCCCTAACGAATCACTAAATAAGCCACTTAAATCGGTAACACCAGTTGTGCAAGTACTTCCTTGGTTATCGATGGTGATTTTATCTTTTCTTCTTTTAGTATAGGTGATGTCATCAATTAATCCTGATTCGCCAAATTTGGCTTCAGGACATATCACAGTAACTCCATTTTCGTGAAGCCTGAAATTTGACGTAGTTGAAAAACTCCAAATATTACTCCAAGCACCTACCCAACTACCATTAAAATTAATTCCTTGCACTTTCCAAAAATATGTTGAGTTCTCCTTTAGTTCATTTATCACTATATGTGTGTCAATTGTAGTGGTATCAAGGAATAATTCATCTTGATTATTGAATAATTGAATCCTAAACTTTTTTGATAATGAGGTATCTGCTCTCCACTCAAAAGTATGATTTAAACTAATATTTGAAGAATTATTTGATGGGCCAATTAGTGTAGGTATATCAGGTAATTCACCTGGACATGTACCAAATCGTGGTTCTTTGCCAGACCAATTACTACCGATAGTTGAGTTGCTTCCATAGGGTCTAAAATCGGTCCTAGTACTTACATTTATAACGCACCACATTTCTAAACTATGAGCAACACCATAGTAACTGTTAAAAAACATACTATCCATATTTGTCACATTTCTCACATTCCAATTACTTAGGTCACCTAATTGTTCTGTATAAATATTACCCTTATGAAAACCTGACATATCTGTAATGTTAGATACATCCCAAGAACCAATATCACTAATTAGATTGGAATAGGTTGAATTATTGCTACTGCTACAACTACTACCGCTAGAGCAATTTCCAGCTAACATCTTGCTAATTGTTTTCACATTACTCATATCCCAACTACCAATATTTGCGTTACCAAATCCTCTAGCATAAGCAAACGTAAATTTCATGCTTACTACATTACTTGTATTCCACTTCGATAAATCACTATTAAGACTTTGGGTGTGAGCAAATAATGAATCAAAATTTGTTGCGCTACTGACATCCCAATTACTTAAATCAGAATTAAAGTCCGTAGCAGCATAAAACATACCTTGTATTTTTACTACATTTGAAACATCCCAATTCGAAATATCCTGGTCAAAGTCATTAGTAGATGCAAACATAAATCGCATATTCTCGACATTTGAAACATCCCATTTTGATATATCTCTGTTAAAGCTCCTTGCAGATCTAAACATATTGGACATATTTGTAACACTAGACACATCCCAACTTTGAATATCTTCATTAAAGTCAGTTTCATTATGGAAAAGTGAACTCATGTTAGTGATACCACTTGTACATGTTGAACTCGCATTTTCTGCATTTATTTGATCCTTGGATCGTTTTATATATTGAACACCAAAAACAGTTGCTGAATCACCAATAGCTGCATTTGGGCACAAAATTGTCACGCCATTATCATGCAGATAGAAATCCTGTGCATTTAATGGTATTGCGGCAAGAAGGAGTAAAAATAACCCGATAATTTTAGTTTTCATCTTTACTATTGAGACCATTTTATTTTAGCTGATTTCTGGAGAGCTAGCAGGC
>JAQCDT010000091.1 GCA_027620575.1 Verrucomicrobiota bacterium | reverse complement strand
AATAAAGCATCTGTATCGAATGAATAATCTAATTCTACTGTGGCTCCGCCTGAAGATACTGCCGTATCGTAACTCTCTATAACTTCCACTCGTAACGTTCGCTTATTAGAAAAAATCATTTCCCCATCTGCTTGCATTTTATTGGGAGAGAACAAAGCAAGTAAGCGGTGATCATAAACAGCTTTTTCGTAGAGTATACTATAATCAAAGGACTCTTCATCTGTGTCTAAGCGATTCAATTCGATCATTTTTTCAATCTCAATGATTGGTTCAAACGAAACAAATTCAGCATCATTTGAAATGCGCTTTTCGGGAAATACTGTAGAAGCATAATTCCAACGAGTTGGAATAAAAATAGGAGCCGTATCAAAAAGCTCTACATTTGCAGGACTTCGATAAACATCTTTTAAATTGCTCTCTTGTATAAATTGAAAGTTAGCCCCTGTTTCTGAAAATTGAAAATTTAAGGGAGCATCAAATCGAACCAAATAAAATAGAGCGAATAAAATTAGCGCTACCACTGTCGCATTTCTAAGAAGAGGCATTCTTTGAAAAAACAAGCGCCAATAAACTCTAATTTTAGAAACGAATAATTGTAGCGTAGATTTCATCTTACCTGCCCCTGCCATTTTTATTATAATCCATTGATGGCCTCTGACTGACCCAGGATTTGTATATTTTTATATCCTGCATCTTCAACCATACTGCATAATTTTAAAAATGACTCTAAATCGATCTGACTATCTGAGCGAATAATCAGGCTTGTCCCTTTTCTAGATGCTTCTTTCTTTAAATAACCATTCAAGGCTGATTCAATCGTTTGCATATTGTAGATGCCCCCATCAAAAAATATCGTATCGGTATTTTCTAATGTTAAAATGACCACATTTGAATGTGTCGCATGTACCTGCATGTCTGTCTTTACAAAATCTATATTCATGCCAGGTAAGGTCACCAAGCGAGTTAATAAAATCGCAAACAATAGACCGATGAAGGCAAGATCGATTAATATGATTAAGTTAAATGGAGTCTCTCGGTTGCTCTGCCTTCGATGAACTCGCAATCGCCTTTGAAAGAGTGGTTGCCCTACACTTTCAACAAACGTTAATGATTCATCTTTTGCATTATTCATGCTCTTTATCTAACTTGGTATTTTTTGCTGTGCTTTCGCCTGAAGCCATACCTCTTTCTTCCAATATCACCTCTAACATTTCAGAAGAAAGCCACTCGTAATCGTGAATGACATGGGTTATTCTAACTTCCAAAAAATGATGCCCAGCCGTAGCAAAAATACAAATAACCAAGCCTAGGGCTGAGCTGAATAGAGCATTGGCTAGGGCTGCTATCAACATACCACTCGCTCCATCAAAAAATGATAAATTACTGATTATCTCAATACCCGCAATCAAAGTACCCAAAAAACCAATTAAAGGGCTGATACGAGCCACGACAGACAGAATGCCTATCCGCCGCTCTAAGCTGGGAATCTCAAGACTTAAACGCTTTCTTAAATGCGCAATAATCAAATCTACATTTGCCTCATAATTTAATAAGACCGTTTTCACCAAATGAGCCGCAGAGCCTCCCATTTCTTCACAAAGTGCCACAGCTTCTACTAGACGACCCTTTTTTAAAAGATTCTTAATTCCAGAAATAAATTCTTGAACATTGATCTGCCCCTTATGCAAGAAGAGTGTTCGTTCCAAAAAGATAATAAAACCAATAAATGCCAAAGCAAGCAACGGAAACGCCATAGGCCCTACATCAAGAAATATATTTAATTTATTTAATTCCATAAGCACTAAAGTTCTAGCAGTAATTGTTTTGCTAGTTCAAATCCTGGCAAGTTATAAGCAATAATCATACGATATATTTTTTTACTCTCCTCCACTTGATTATCTGCATTCAGATGGTCGCACAATAAAAATAAACTTCGAGCTATCCAATAGCTTTCAATTGGAGAGAAATTCTCCGTACGCGAATCCGAATCGATAAAGTCATCAATAATTGATAAAATCACCTTATTGGCTACGCCTGTTTGGTTAATTTTACTGAAAATGAAAGCGAGTTTGTAGCGGACTTCTAGTTGAAATTCTTCAGGTAAATTCGGCAAATCTAACAAGCGCTCTAATTCGAC
This sequence comes from Verrucomicrobiota bacterium, assembly GCA_027620575.1. Classification (GTDB taxonomy): domain Bacteria; phylum Verrucomicrobiota; class Verrucomicrobiia; order Opitutales; family Coraliomargaritaceae. Next base: position 3,120 of record JAQCDT010000091.1, on the reverse strand, counting down.
AATAATCTCTTTGAAATCGTAATTTGTATTTTGATTAGCCAGTGCCAACAGACAATCCAATCGAGATAAATCTGCTAAATAACGATTCGGGTGATCCGGGAATTTTTGAATTAAATTATCATAAACAGAAATAGCCCCTGAAAAATCACTCGCCTTTCTCAAGAGGTCACCTTGATGGCGCATCGCAAAAAAGACTAAAGGGGAATCGCTGTAGGTATTAACCAATTGGTTCAGTAATTGAATCGATTGACGGAATCGATTGGATTCAAACTTTTCTGCATTCAGAGCCGCTTCAAGCAAAGCTTCAGCCGCATAATCACTCTCTGGATAATTCTTTGCCAACATCAGCAAATAAGATTCCGCTAAGTCATACTCTTCGAGCATTGTATAATAATCCGCCAAAACAATATAAGAGAGTTCCGAGGCTTGAGAATTTGGAAAACTATTTTGCAAGTCATCAATAACCAAAGAAGCTTCGTTTGCCTGATTATTCATCAATAAAAATTGTGCTTTTAATAAGCTCACTTGGCTTTTTAAAAGGCTCAAAGCCTCTTCTTCAATTTCTTCCTCGGTCAATTGATTTAAACGATCCATGAGTGATTGTGCTTCCCGTATCGAAGACTCGCTATTAAAGCCAGAGAGATATTTCACATAGAGAGCAAACCATTTAAAGCGAACATCTAGAAGCACTGGCACTGAAAACGCATCAAATCGATTCAATGCATTATTTATCAAAGTCACTGCCTCATTATATTTCCCAGACTTACGATAATTTAATGCAATATTCCATTGAATTTTGAGGTAGGTTTCAAAAGAAATCTCTTTTGCCAGAAAAGCTTCCTCTACGCTCCTTACCAAATCGTCTGTTAACAAATCAGCCCTTATTTTTGCCGTGACTAACCGAAACCACAATTGCCCTTTTGTTTCCTCGTACCAAAGTCCTTCTTCAGCAAGTGCCGCCATGTAAAATTCAGCCGCTACCTCAAAATCATCATTCAAGAAATAGCAATTTCCAATCAGTTGATTCAGCTTTTGCCGCTCTGACCCATCGAAGGAAAAATCTAGAACCTTACTCAGATAATCAGCGGCCAAACGATACTGAGGTGATGGCTGATTTAAGGCTACATACACTAATATTCTATAAATGTCCTCTAATGATTCTGTTCCGGGAAAATTTTCTAAAATATATTCTGCATCTACTTTAAGTTGATTCAGTGCAAGTAAGCGTGAGGCCTCATCTGCTTCATTCAAACCTTGCTCTATTTCGTTTAAAAGCAACTTAGCTTTGAATTGATAAAATTTAAATTTCAGTGGGTGTAAGGGTTGATTCTGAAAATATAAGGCAAGCGTCTCTAAAAATTCAGAATCACTCGTACCGCTTACATTCTCTTTTAATAAACGAAAACTCAGATCCAAAATAAGCGTATCGTCTGATGATTGAATCAGTGTAAACAGTAAATCTCTTCCCGAAACACTCTTAACCCCTAATACTACAACTTTGAGCAGACGCAAATTGTCTAATTCATATAAACTATAAACCGATTCACCTTTAAGTAATTCATCATTTATGACATCGATCGCTTCATTTTTTTCGCCCCTTAAGGCCAATAAATAAGCATAATCATACGCATAGTGATACGCCTGTTTCTTGTCCTGATTCGCTTTCAACAACTTTTTCAATTGCCGTAAAGTTTGCATGCTTGGCAACTGACTATTATATTCCAGTCGCAAAATTAAACTCTCAAAAAATGCCCTGCGCTCGACTTCTGATTCCGAAAATACTTTTGCTTGAAATAAAGAATCCTTTAAATCGCTTTTCTTCCCTTTAATTAATTCCTCAGTGGCTCTAAAATAATAATACCACGCCTTATCTTGATCCCCTAATCGTTCGACCTTAATTTGTTTTAAATTTCTTTTCAATAATTCCAGCTTATCTTTTTTAGATTGCCTATAATTCAGCACATATTGAGTGATTAAATTGTAGAGAAAAAATTGGTCTTTTTGATACGCTTGGGGGATTTCATTTAAAATGAGCTCAGCTGAATTAAAGTTTCGGCTACCAATATAGGCTTTAATTAATGAAAGACGAATCGCTTCTTGAGAGATATTCAACGACTCAATTGCATCCGTGCTGAGTAAAGATTCATAAATCTCTGCCGCACTTTCAAACAAACCAAAATCCATCGCACTATTGGCTAAAACATATTGCTTTTCTATTGATATACTAGTGTTAGCTAAATCCTCGTACGACTCCTCAAGTAGTTGCACACTCTCACCCACCAACATCGCAGTGCTAAAAAGTAAAAAAGTAAGGAATTGAACAAAATTCATGAAATTGAAGGATTTATGAGCTCTATCGGGATATATCTTCTGGTGCCCCCACCGAGATTCGAACTCGGATTAACAGTTTAGGAAACTGCGGTTCTATCCATTGAACTATGGGGACACATCAAAGAAACACAATCTTTTAGAGAAAAGTGGCAAAAATTCAAAATAAAAAACCAACCGCCTAATCTGGATATTCTGACTTATTCCGCCATCTTAAAACGGAAGAATTGTGAGGGTATGGCTTAAAGCCTTACTTGCGTCTTCTAATAATAAAACCAAGAGCTGCTGCTCCCAGTATCAAAGCATAGGTTGATGGTTCTGGGATAGCACTTGATTCAATTGAATAGGCAATTAAATTATTCCAAAGTACATTTGCATCGTAATCATTAGTACCTCCTTGAAAATTTATTCCCGTCATGCCAGCATAAATAATTTTACCGTAACCGTGTGCTACAGTTCCTACAATTGTGTTCCCACCTTGGTCTTCAATTAATGAATTAAGAGTGTATCCCGTACCTACACTTGAAATATAATTGTGTGAGAAAGCATTGCCTGTCCAATTGTTTTGAGGTATCGAACCAAATGTTCCATTATATAAGTTTTGTTCTAAAATATTTACCCCATTAAGTACTCGCTGTTTCTTTATATTTAAAATATTAAATAAATTAAAATCTGATTCAGTATCATCATTTATGAATAAACTTCCTCCATTAAAAACCCAATTCTGCAGGTTGTTATTAAAATTGGACCAAGGGAAAAAACTATAATTTTCATAATCTGATGACACATTTC
>JAQCDT010000090.1 GCA_027620575.1 Verrucomicrobiota bacterium | reverse complement strand
TTTCTGTATGTAGTAAACTCGTATGCCATGCATCTTATGTGTTGAATTTTCCCAAAAATGCAAGAATAGCTCGGGCCTTTGTCTTTTTTTTAATCCCATGAGGAGCGAATTTGTTCTTGCCATACTTTAGTTTTCTCATCTAAATAGCGTTATATTATGAATCCTACTATTCGCGAATCCTGCGTTCGCGCAGGGAATACGGGCTTCATCTTTACACTTACATTCATTCTCTTTGTTCTTTGTGGTACAGTTAATTTATTGAATGCATCGGACGCGCAAGTCGCACCGAAAGATTCTGTAGCCGAACTAGTGAATGCTGTTAATGAACTCAAAATTCGTATTGCGAATTTAGAGTCTCGTTTAGCACAGTATGAGAGAGTCGAATCCATTTCTAAGCCTCCTTTGGCAAGAATGCAAACCTCTGGTATGCATCTAGCTGAGGAAAATGCTTGGAGAAAATATCGTTGGACGGATCCCGCTCAGTGGGCACAGATCAAAATAGGTGTTACGGAGAGTGAGGTCATTGACGCTTTAGGCGAACCGCCTCGTTGGGTTCAATCCATGAAACCGAGGGTGGATACGGTCTATTTTTATGAAATTAGGGGCCGATTCAAAGGAGCTAAACTAAAAGGGTACGTCTCATTCAAAAACGGTGTCGTCGTAGATTTTCAGAAACCAAATTTTTCGAATTTTCATTCGATTCCCAAATGAGCTAAGGGGCATTGAGTATGCATGAAATGTGTATCAGTACGACTCAGCTCTAGGAAAGCGAATCAAAAACAAACAAACATTAAAAACAAATTAACAAAATGAATAAAATATTAACATTATTAGCTGCTTTTATTGCAGTTACAGGTATTGCATTTGCCGAAACTATGCTGACAGAATCATTGTCTGTTGGTGGATTTATCGATATGTCCTATTCAGACGGCGATAATGGCAAAGAATCTACCTCGGGTATTGATCAAGTTGAAGTGGATTTCACTTTTAACAATGGGGGCCCCGTTAGTGGTCAATTAGACGTTGAGTATGAAAATGGTCTAGAGGGTCTGAATCTCGAAGAAGCCTATATTAACTACGCTTTTGCGGATGGAGGCATCTTAACGGTCGGTCGTTTTGAAACCATGCTCTTACAGGATGCTACAGAACCCACTGGCTTATACCAGTATTCAAATGCCTACGATTTCTATGGGGTTAACTTCAATCAAGCCTTATATGATGTCAAAGACCAAGGAATTAAATACTCTAGTGGTGGTTGGGCTATTGCTTTAATCGATAACGGCGATAGTAAAATCGGCGACGGTGATAATCCTGCCGTGGGTGATGGAGACTATGCCTATGAAATCGGATATACTGGAAAACTCAGTGATACAGTGACTGGATTTATCGGAGCTCGTATTACTGAAAACGATATTGCTCATTTCGATGGTGATATCTATAATGTATATCTAACTTATGAAGAAGGCCCTTGGGTAATCGGTGGAGAATATTTAACAACTGAAAATTCGACTTCAGGAAATGACATATTCATCAAGAGTGCCTCATTTGAACCGCTTTCTAATGCACCAGCACAGTTTGATGCTACGCCTGATGTCACTGATGATCCCCTAACTGACATAGATTTCAATTCCGTTGATACAAATTTATTTTCACTCTTTGCAAATTACAGTTATTCAGAAAAGAACTCTGTCACTGTGCGTTACAGTGATATGAGTGGAGATGCTAAAGCTAACGATAACAAGACTTATGATGTGGATGCAACAAAGCTTACATTTGCACATAATTCAGCTTTAAGTCATGATCTTGCCTTAATTCTTGAGTATAGCATGCAAGATAGCAATCATACTAAGGATGAAGATATATTTGCGGTAGAATTGCTCTACGCATTCTAATTGGCCTTTTATTAAACCAATCTTTTCAAAAATCCTCCAGTCATCACTGGGGGATTTTTTTCGCAAAACTTTATCAATCTGCCTTGCCAGAATCCAACAAATGGCTCATTGATCTTCTTTAAAAGTTTTATGAAGATAGTATTAGCATATTCAGGCGGCTTAGATACCTCGGTATTGGTCAGTTGGTTAAAAGAACATTATTCAGCAGAGATTATTACTTTTGCCGCCGATGTTGGGCAAGAGGAAGAATTGGATGGCTTAGAAGCGAAAGCGAAGGCGACGGGTGCATCTAAGCATTATACCTTAGATTTAGTGGATGAATTTGCCTCCGATTTTATTTTCCCTATGATGCGTGCCAATGCTCTTTATGAAGGGCAGTATTTGTTGGGCACCTCAATTGCGCGTCCTTTAATTGCAAAAGCTCATGCAGAAATAGCAGAAAAAGAGGGTGCCGATGCTGTGGCCCACGGAGCCACTGGCAAGGGGAACGATCAAGTGCGTTTTGAATTAGGCTATGCCGCCTTAGCTCCAAATTTACAAATTATTTCTCCATGGCGTATGCCCATTTTTCGAGAAGCGTTTCCAGGTCGAACTGAGATGATCGATTACTGTAAAGAACATGGAATTGATGTTGAAGCTAGTGCTTCCAAGCCCTATTCTATGGATCGTAATTTACTTCATATTTCTTATGAAGCGGGCATCTTAGAGGATCCGTGGTTCGATCCAACTGTTGAATCCAATAAAGCTATGTATAAGCTGACTGTCGATCCCGAGGATGCTCCAGACGAAGCTGAATATGTTGAATTAGAATTTGCTTCGGGGGATTGTGTGGCCGTGAACGGAAAAACCATGAATCCTGCGGAAGTTATGCGAACACTGAATGCTCTTGCAGGTAAACATGGAGTGGGTCGTGTGGATATTGTTGAAAATCGTTTTGTTGGCATGAAAAGCCGAGGTGTTTATGAAACACCCGGAGGGACGATTTTGCTGCACGCACACCGAAATATGGAATCATTAACCATGGATCGTGAATTGATGCACATTCGAGATGGCTTAATCCCGGAATATGCTAAATTAATTTATAATGGTTTCTGGTATGCTCCTGAGCGTGAAGCCATCCAAGCACTCATTGATGAATCTCAAAAATGTGTTTCTGGTACAGTTCGCTTAAAACTCTACAAAGGCAACATCACCACAGTCGGTCGTAAATCACCTTTTTCTTTATATGACGAGGCGATTGCTTCTATGGAAGGGGTCGTTAGTGACTACAACCCTGATGATGCCAGTGGGTTTATTCGTTTGAATGCCCTTCGCTTGAGACGCCGTGCCATCACTCAAGGTAAGCCTAAAAATACCTAAAAATTCGGTTTACTTATAATCACTTGAGCTTAGTGGAGCACAATTAGATCGAAAGTGTTTTGCTCACCTCAAAGACACTAGTGACTATGCCAATTGCGATCAATGTGACTAAGCCAAAGGCAAAACCTAGGGCTAGAGAGGAAACAATCGTGGTCATCGCATTCAGTCTTTGACTGAGCGATTCTTTGAAGCTTTCTGTGACATCGGCCATGCTCTGTGCCAGTTCGCCTATATCTTCTCCTACACTGAGTATATCCAATGCAACATCAGGCATAAAATTTTGCAAACGGAAGGCTTGAGTTAAAGAGGCACCTTCATTGATTTGACCTTTTGCTGTACTGAATTGCTGCTTTAAATGCGCATTTTCAATGGTTTTCTCTGTGAGCTGTAAAGTTTCCGTAGTGTTGATACCACTTTGAAGCAAAGTCGCAATTAAATTACCTGTTTGATAAAGATTTGAGTAGTAAATTATATTTCCAATCAGCGGTATTCTTAAACTCCATCGGTCGATTATTCGCTTTCCCATTTGCGTGCGTTTCCACTGACCCAAACCAAGAAAGAGAATAATTAAGCCTAAAATGAAGAAAGGGCCTAATTTGAGCATCCAATTAGAGCCATCAATCAAGAGTTGTGCACTCCATGTCATTTCTCCACCCAAACGTTCGAGCATACCTTCAATTTGTGGTAATAATACAGTTAAAAATAAAACAACAACCAGGAGAGCTACCAAAGTAACAAAGGAAGGGTAAGCCATACTGGATAGCATTTTTTTTCGGATCGCTTGTTTTTCCTCTAAGTATTGAATAACTTTTGCCAGAACAGGCGCTAAATGCCCTGTTGCTTCTCCGGCCTGGATCACATGGCACACAGAAGGGGTGAAATAACGACTTCGCCTTGAAAGCGCTTTAGCTAAGGTAAGTCCTTCACTTAAGTCTCGCCAGATGCCGATAACTAAAGCTTTTTGCGCTCGATCACTCAGACGATTTTGCAAGATTCGTACGGCATCACCGATAGGCATGCCCGATTTGTGTAACTCATAAAGTCGCTTGAGTAGATTTAAGCCGATGCTTTCTCCTTTGGCTGTGGTCGTCCTTTTTTTTGAAAAATCTTGCTCGCCTTGTTTGGAATCAGAAGCTTCTTTTTTATTTCTGATCCAGTGGATGAATTTAGGTTTTTTAGAGCCTTTTTCACTCTGACCAGCCTTCGATTCTTCTAGTTTTAATGCGACTACACCTTGCTTTTTTAAGAGCATTAAAGCCTGTTTTCGATCCAAAGCATTAATTGTTTGAGTGCATGAAATCCCTTCTGGATTACGATAAGTATAAGTGAAGCTAGGCATATAGTGTATATCTCATTTTATCTAACATTATTATTCATTTTACAATAGTAATATCTTCCCTAAACATTATGCCATTATCTTCTTAATGACTTAATTTCTGTATTTTGATTGTAGCCATGCCGCTCGTTCGAATTTTTACTCTTAATCCTTTCCTTGTTTCTGTGCCTACATTGTTTCTGTGTCTATTTTTCTTCTTTCTAAATTCAAATATTCATGGGGAAGGTGAATTTAAGGCTTTTGAAAGCAATGACACGCTAAGCTATGATTTAAAAACATTGAAAGATCGATCAATTGATGCACTGCTCCCTGAAGGGCTTTTATTAACTCAATCATTGGTTGATACAGAAATGCCTAAGTTAAAAGCTTCAGAATTGGGGAAAATCCTCACTCGTTATTATAATAAATGCTTAGGTGGGGCAAACTATTGGAAAACAATCAAAAGTATTAAAATTTCGGGCGATTTGAATACCTTAAATGGTGTATATCAGTATGAATCAGTCATCAAAAAACCCAATTTGTATAAAATATCACTTTCAACAGCGGGAGCGACAAACATAATCGCTTTTGATGGAAACAGTATACTGCAAAAGCTTACATCAAAATATAGTAACCTTACTAGAAAGCTTTCTTCTGAGGATAATACATTAGACAGAATAGTCAATGAAACCGAACTTCCTCGA
>JAQCDT010000089.1 GCA_027620575.1 Verrucomicrobiota bacterium | reverse complement strand
AATTTAATGGTTTCTAAAATACCTTTCCTGAAAACTTTGTAGCCTGTTTCCATGTCAGTTAGGTTAAGATTGGTAAACATATTGGACAACAGAGTTAGTAGTCCGTTTGCGACTCGGTGCCAGAAGTACAAGACTCTTGTTTCTTGATCAGAGCGAAAACGGGAACCATAAACCACATCTGCTCTATTTTCTATGATAGGTTTTAAAAGTTTTGGGTACTCTTTCGGATCGTATTCTAAATCAGCATCTTGAATCAAAATTATATCGCCTGAAGCCTTTTGAAAACCACTTCTTAATGCTGCTCCCTTCCCTTGATTGATTGAATGCTTAACCATAATAAGACTTTGGTTTTCTGTGTCTATTTTAGATATGATTTCGGGCGTTTTGTCAGAAGAGAAGTCATCTATTAATATGATTTCATGATCTAATCCTAATTTATTAGAACTTTCTACCGCGTGAACAATTTCACTGATAGTTCTCTCTTCATTATAGATGGGAATAATAATGGAGAGTTTCATATGTTGGTGAAATTAATTTAGACCTTAGAGGCGGTTAGTAGCAGATTTTTACCCAAAGGTGGCGAGATTATTTTTTCTACAATCTTTAACCAAGGAACTACAAATGTATCATAGGTTAATGTATTTCGAATGCTTAATCCTCGACGCATTACCTTCATGAATACAAACCACGGTATAATACCTATGGAATCAAAGTATTCACAGGATATAATCTTAAAACTAGCATTTTGAGCCAATTTGATAAGTTGGCTTTTTTGGTATCGTCTGTAATGGCCTATTGATCGGTCAAAATTACTGTACAAAACCTGCAAGGCTGGAACGAAAATGATAAGCGTGCCTCCACGGCGAATGATCTTGTAGGCCTTCTTAATCGCATCAGAGTCCTGTTGTATGTGCTCTAAGACATTAATGAAAATAACGGAATCGTATTTATTATCGCAGCTTTTCGAAACTAATTCAAAGTTACTATTAATACAGTTTACTCGAGGATTTTTAGAAAACTTGTTGTTGAGATGCATTTTAGCACATGGTTCATATGCATCAATTCTAGCATGCTCGTTTCGTAGAAGAAATTCTGTAAAATTACCAACACCGCTACCAATCTCAGCTATTTTAGTACCTAGTTCTGTTTCAATATTTTCATATATCCAATTATGATAATTTTGTGCAAATGACATGGCCTCTAAGTCCTTACCTTCATACACAAAAGAATTATCGTGGGAGCAATTATTCATATGTCCTTAAAGGTGTACTGTTTTAGCATAGTTTACTCCAACCCGGATTTTTTTCCGCATAGTTCGCGATCTCCTCCAGAATTTGCTCAATTTTAGTTTTAAAACTCCAATTCCAGGCATTTTGAGCCGTGGTTGAGTCCATCACGATCCAAGGAGCATCCATCGGGCGTTCGTCTTGAGATGCAAGCACTTCATTTTGACCAAATCGATCTTCGCACCAGCTACTTAATTCCTTTAGCGACATAGAGTTTTCAATGCCTCCTCCAAGATTGATAATTTTAGGTGCTTCCCAGTCGGGTTCAAGCATTTGCCTGTAGAGTAGGGGAACCAAATCCCTAGGGTGAAGGGCATCCCTTACTTGATGGCCTGTACCATTGAAGCCTATGTACTTGAGAGGCCTCTTTTCTCGGAAGGAATGAATCCAAAAAGAGAATATTCCTTGGTCCGCCTTGCCAAATTGGCCAGCTCCGGCAAGCACACCGCACCGATTAATCCATACTGGAAAGTCAAAGCATTCACCATATTCAAGGATCAAAGTTTCCGAAGCTAGCTTGGACGCCCCGTAAAGAGAGAGGGGAGCAGTCGTTGGAAAATCTTCTGAAATTCCTAAGCTAGTGGCACCACGAACATCACAATCTCGTAGATCAAATCGATAATCGGATGATTCAACGGGCAAAGTAGCTAGTTCAGACGCTGAGTATACTCGGCTTGTGCTGAGAAGTATGAGCCCAGCCATATGATTCTTGCAGTACTCTAATAAGTTGATGGTACCAAGGAGATTGTGCTCCATCAATTGTCGGCTGGAAGATTGTCCATCAATACCCGCGAGAACGGATGGATTTGCTGCACAATCGATCACCCAGTCGACTTTTGGTAGGGCATCGATATCGGATTGAGAGCGAATATCACCACGGATAAGTTGTATTCCGAGATCTTTTAATTCTGAGATATTTAATTCAGATCCTTTTCTCGAAAAATTATCGAGTCCAAAAATTTGCAAATTGGAATGACTTTGTACCATCGTATTCGCTATTGATGTACCTGCAAAACCACAAATGCCTGTAATGAGAACTTTCAATTTATTGGATAGATGGAAATTTAGAATTTTGAAAGAGTCTCCATCCTGAAAGTTCAGGCGGTGCTTTAACTTCCTCAAGTTTGCCTAGATAATACTGTAAAACGCCACTTCCATAGCCGACATGACAAGTCGCTAGGTATTTGGCTCCTTCAGGAAAATGATTTTTGCTAAAGTCAATTTCGTCAGGAAGATTCATGACTATATAAGTTGGTACCTCAATGCATGTTAAGTTAGATTTATCAAAAAGTGCATGACTAACTGGGTACCATCCGAAATATACATCCGTGTTACCCTTTGATAAATAGTTGAATGCTTGTAGCTGGGGCGAAAAATTGGGGTCCTGATCAAAGGATTTTGCAGTTCTTACTAGAGGGAGTAAGAGTACCAAGCAAAGAAAAGCAAAGAACAATTGAACATATCTTGAGCTTAAATAATTGCTTAGCAGTAGAAAAGCTAGAGTGAGTAGGCAAAAGATTCCAATGGAATTACACAATAACAACGAATTCTCAACTCCTCCGTAGCGGGCCAAAGCAGCAATACATGGAGGGATTAATAAAAAGTAGGCTAATCCCAGGCTGCGTAAAAGTCTTCCGACTTTAACGTCGATAACATTTGTGAAAGAGATTGTGAGAGAAGCTAGAGCGGCGAAGATGAAGTAAAAATATTCAGACACATACATTAAACAAAATTTGAATAAAAAAAGAATAGTTTCTAAAAAAGTGAGGTTAATATTGTCAGCACCTTCTCCATTAAAAAGGTTATTCCTGTCATTCAATGTGTGGTTTTGTGTATGGTCCCAAAGAATAAATTTCATGTCTTCGAAACCGTAGGCTATTCCAGAGGTCAAGGTCGTAAGTAAAAGATAAAACGATGAATAAAAAAGATAATGTAATCCGAGCCTAAATTGCTTTTCCATTAGTAAGACGAAAAATGGGAACCCAATTACAAAAAGGGTTGGCAACTTCGCCCAAGCAGATAAAACAAGCATAAGAGCACATAAGGAAAGATAGATTCCTGAGTCTTTCTCTCTTGATTCAAGAAAAAATAAAATACCAAGCATGAGAAAGAAAAGTGCGGGCAAATCAGCGTGGATTCTACTTATGCCTTCTGTTGTTGGATCCAAAAGGTGCAAAGTAAAGACTAGACAGTTTAGGCACCCCAAAAAAAGAACTTTTTGAAAAGAACCATTTGGTAGGCATATTTTCTGGATCAGAAAATAGCTGACTCCCAAAAATGAAACAATGTTTAGAGCAAATGCAATCCAAGCGGATATATTGGGATTATTTGCTAACCCAGATAAAGAATAAAACAAACCTGTTGCCCATCCGTATAGGGTAACATGTGGACCAGTTTTGGGTTCGTAAAAGTCAAAAGCATTGAAAAATGCGATTCCAGGATAAAGGCCTCTACCAAGCCACTCGTCAAAAAGTATAAAACTTGCATATTTAAAAATCGTGTATCCTTGCAATAAAAAGATTATCACAAACAATAAATAAATGGTTGCTTGTTTGGTATTAAGAAGCTTTTTCAACTGAATTTAAATGAGTTAAGTTAGATTTTTGATTGAATCAATTACCCTATTTTGATCATCTTCACCCAAATCGGCATAAAACGGCAATCTTACGATTCGTTTACTTACATCCTCAGTAACTGGGCATAGACATTTCTGCCAACCCTTTACTGTCATTTGTAAAGCAAAGTTACTGGAATTGAGGGGCAGATAATGAAATACAGCCATTACACCTTTGTCTTTTAGTCGGGCTATAAACTTAGATCGACATTCTACCGAAGGCATTAACAAGTAATACATATGGTATGGTTGGTCACAATGTTCTGGCACAACTGGTTGCTTCACACCATTTTGCTCAGACCAATCAGATAGTTCTTCATTGTACCTCTTCCAAATGTTCTTCCTCTTTTTTTGAATCTCTTGCCACTTCTCTAACTGTCCATAAAGAAATGCGGCAAGTATATCACTCATCACATAACTAGACCCTACATCGACCCATGAATATTTATCTACCTGACCACGAAAAAAACGAGTACGGTTCGTTCCTTTCTCTCGAATAATTTCTGCTCGTTCAATAAACCTTTTAGCATTTATTAAAAGTGCCCCGCCTTCCCCACATGTAATATTTTTAGTTTCGTGAAAACTCTGAGTTGCTAGACATCCGAAAGTCCCCAGCCAACGGCCTCGATATTTTCCGAAAAGACCATGAGCATTGTCCTCAACTACGGCGATTTCATAACGGTTTGCAATTTCAAGAATCTTATCCATTTCGCATCCCACTCCTGCATAATGCACAACTACGATTGCACGAGTTTGATTGGTGATAAGGCTCTCTAATTTAGATTCATCTAAATTAAGAGTATCCGGTTTGATATCGCAAAAAACAGGGTGTGCTCCATGCAACACAAACGCATTAGCGGTTGAGACGAAGGTAAACGCAGGAATGATAACTTCATCATTCGGATGAATATTTAAAAGGATAGCAGCCATCTCGAGTGCATGGGTGCATGATGAGCTAATTAAGGCTTTTTGAACTCCAAGTGTATCTTCCAAAAGCCTTTGGCATTTTTTGGAAAATGTTTGGTCTCCTGCTACCTGGCCGTTGGAAATTGCTTGTTGAATATAATTAAACTCCTCCCCTTGCGGGGAAGATTTGTTGAAAGGTACGGGAAGTGACATTATTGGAGATTTTATCTTTCAGGAAATATTCTTAGGCAAACCACTTGTGAAACCATAATTTGACATCAGTTATACGAAAACCCGCTTTTTCATAGAGCCTAAGAGCACTAGTGTTTGTAGCTTGTGTGACTACGATTAGTTTTTTTGCGTTCAGTTTTTTTGACATCGCAATGGTTTTGCTCAGTAGTTCCAAACCAACTCCTTGACCACGAAATTGATCTTCCACTGCAATTAAACCTATTCTAGCGACATCAGAT
>JAQCDT010000088.1 GCA_027620575.1 Verrucomicrobiota bacterium | reverse complement strand
GCGTGAGGGTTCAAGTCCCTCCCCGAGTACCATTATTGAGCAAAAAGAGTAAAACAACTACCTCAGGAGACATTTTGTCTCGCTTAATTCCCATGTGTTCTTTTGGAAAAGCTTTATTGGATCCATTTGTAGAATTAAGTCTATTTAATGCTATTAAATAATAATCATTATTTTTGATAATACTTATTGACTAAGGCCATAATTTGTATCAGTTTAAGTATCAAATATGAAAAATAACCCCAAATTATTCCTCGCAATTTCATTTTTGCCCCTTTTTTGCGCAGATTTGTCAGCTGCTCCTATTCTTCCCACTCAAGCAAATCCCAATGCTCAACTCAATTCGGGCATCAGAAATGATGCAGATTTTGATTGGTCAGCAACTAACATGCTAAACAACAAAAACTACTTTGAAAGCGACAGTAATTTCTTCAATGGTAGAGGAGTTGTGTTTGATGAAAATAACCATGGTTTTTTGAATGCTAAGAAGTTTGTTATTGATACAAACAAACATGGGAAGTCTCGAAAAACAGGTTTTGAAATTCGAGGTGCTGGAGCTAAGGGCTATGGAGCATTTGGTGCTGCACAGTCTTACAACCTTGGGTCCAATGATACCTTCACTGGTATTGGTGGAGAAACTGGTAATGGTAGTGAAAAGTTTGAGATTTTTGGTGGTAGCACTGGAGCTGCAATGAACGTAAGTATTCAATTTCGAACAAAATCAGACGCTGAAAGTCATGGAAGCCACAGTCATGAGCACTCCGACGATACCATTATCGGACACTCACCTCTTGTCGGTAATGTCATGAGACTTCATGGTATGGGCATCCAAGCGGCTACTGCTGACGGTCGTGTAAAAACAAATCCTTTCGCCCTTGAAGCCTCTTACACACAGGAAGACTTTGATGCAACTTACAGTCTTTCAGAGCTTGAAGAACTCATCAACGGATGTTTGTTCTTAGGCTGGCTCAACCCTGCACTTGATGGTGATCCAACTTCTATATCAGATAGTGACAGATGGGTACATGCTGTTCAGGGCAACTATGACAACATGCCAGACAATCCCAACCGTCACGATGAACACGGAGTTATAGGTAATGCCGTTATTGGTTCACTTCAAGACTATATCGACGGTACCACTACTTCTATTGAAGGATTGACAAAAGCTGCCGGTGAAATCCGAGTCGGTGATCATGGTGGGGATCCAATTTCTAACACTGTTTGGGCTATCATTGACCACAATAGTGACTTTGCGGTGGTTCCTGAGCCTTCTACTTATGCGTTAGTTGTTGGTGTATTCAGCTTAGCTTTCGTAGCTTTCAAAAGACGTAAGTAAAAATACTCAAAGAATTTTAAATCAAAGCTCAGCAGTTGCTGAGCTTTTCTGTGCTCTTAAAAATCTCTTTAGTAAAAAAGAAATAGTTCATTTTAAAAATAACTGTCCAAGGATAAAAATTTTATTGCTATGAAATAACAATTTTTTACTGGATTAAAGGCTATGGATTTTCGCTCTATAAGTGGATATTCAATCGAGATTTTAACTTTTTAACGGTACTAATAATGCGTAATTATACTTTTTATCTAATACTTTTCACAAGCAGTTTACTTGTTTCACTGCATGCCAATGAAGATCACATTCATCATGGGCATAAGCACCATGGGGATGACTCTTCTCAACTTATGTTTGCTTATCAAATAGGCTATGCAGAAATTTATTCAAAAAATAATCACATGTCAGATGATTCAGGGGCACTTCTCGGTGTTCACCTAATGAAACACATACAAAGCAAAGCATTTGAAAATAAACTATTTGTAGCGGCTGGAGCGCATACTATTTTTAGCAATTATAAGCATATTGGGGTAATGCTGGGAATCATGTATCAACTCAATGAGAACACTATGCTCTCAATTATGCCAGGATTTATGTATATGAAACATGCAGTCGCTCATGCACATGGAGGCATGCCGATGTCGATGGAAATGACTCCTACCCCTGATCCAAAATGGGAAACTGAAGAAGCATTTCATATTGAGATCAGCCGTTCAATAAATCTGTTTAATCATGAATTAACCCCAAGCATTGGCTGGATGTCCTCCTCGAGTCATGACCAATATAGCTTCGGACTGAATTTTCATTTTTAATCAAAAAACGCATAAATAGACTTTAAATGCAGATAAAAGCCTTTAAATTTCTATTTAATGTCATCAAATAAAGAAGCTTTTCTACGCTTAAAACAACTCATCGCACATCATGATGACTTGTACTACAAGCAAGCAAATCCGGAAATTGATGACCAAGCGTACGATCGGCTCAAATCCGAGCTTGAGGCTCTATTAGAAAAACACCCTGAATTTAAGGATGCTCAAACGACCCTCTCATTGGTCGGCGATGACCGCATAGATGGCTTTCAAAGCTTCAAACATCGTTTGCCAATGCTGAGCTTAGACAATACCTATAATAAAGATGACTTCTTTACTTTTGCTCAACGCTTAGAAACTCAATTCTCTAAAGAAACTTTTCAACTAACCATTGAGCCAAAAATTGATGGCGTAGCCGTGAGTATTACCTATGAAAGTGGAGTGATGACTCGTGCACTCACTCGAGGCAATGGAACCGAAGGAGATGATATCACCCAAAATGTCCGGCTTATTCAAGACTTGCCGCATACGATTCCCCAGAGTTCAGGCTTTATGGAAATACGTGGTGAAATTTATATGCGACATGATGAATTTGAGCGTATCAATGCTATTCGAAAAGAAAACGGCCAAGATACCTATAAAAATCCAAGAAATTTGGCCGCAGGCACAATCAAACTATTAGATTTCGAAGAGGCGCAAAAACGCTCATTAAACATTGTCACTTACGGCATAGGTGCATTCGAGCCCTCTAGTTTATTTTCTACGCAGCAATCAATTCAAGAGAAGTTAAAAGATTGGGGGCTTCCTGTCTTAGAAAAATTTTGGATAGCTAAAGATGCAGAAGAGGCTTGGACAGCGATTGAAACACTCGATCAGATGCGCAATCGCTTCACCTACCCAACTGATGGTGCAGTGATCAAAGTGAATGACTTCAGCCAACAAAGACGCCTTGGATCAACCGCCAAAGCTCCCCGCTATGCTATCGCGTATAAATTTGAAG
Source organism: Verrucomicrobiota bacterium (assembly GCA_027620575.1). GTDB lineage: Bacteria > Verrucomicrobiota > Verrucomicrobiia > Opitutales > Coraliomargaritaceae. The sequence goes on along the minus strand of JAQCDT010000088.1, from coordinate 2,172 downwards.
CAGAGAAAGCTGAAACTCGCTTAAAGGATATTCAATTGCAAATTGGAAGAACCGGAGCAATCACACCAGTAGCCATTTTAGAACCCGTACAACTCGCAGGAACTACGGTATCTAGAGCCACCCTTCATAACGAAGACGAAATTAAGCGAAAAGATATTCGCATTGGAGATACCGTAGTCGTGCAAAAAGCAGGTGAAATCATTCCTCAGATCCTTTCAGTCAACTTAGATAAACGGAAAGCAGATGCTCAAGTATTTTGTTTTTCTGATCACTTAAAATCCCTGAATATAGAAGCCCAAAGAGATTCCGATGGAGCTACTTGGCGAATCACCGCAAAAGACGATCCAATTAGACGACAGAGAGCACTCATGCATTTTGCCAGCCGGCCCGCCATGGATATTGAAAACCTCGGCACTGCTGTAATTGAGCAACTCATCCAAATTTTCGCTATCAAAGATCCATCAGACCTATATTCCCTGTCTAAAAATGATTTTTTAAAACTCGAAAAATTCAAAGAAAAATCAGCAAATAATCTATATCAATCCATTCAATCGAGTAAATCACAGGATTTATGGCGATTGATTCACGGTATCGGTATTCCTAACGTAGGCAAACAGGCAGCTAAAGACCTAGAATCTGAATTTCAATCACTAGACCGCTTACAATCTGCTTCCTATTCAGAGTTGATACAAATTGATGGTATTGGAGCAACTATGGCAGAAAGCATACGTACTTGGTTTGATGATACGGACAATCAATTCATGCTCACCCAATTCAAAGAACAGGGGTTAAATATGGAAGCGATTAAGATAGAATCTGAAGAAGCACAGACACTTGCTAATAAAACCTTTGTCATTACGGGAAAATTTGAGTCGATGACTCGAGATCAAGCAGGTGCACTTATTGAGCAATATGGTGGTAAAGTGAGCAGTTCAGTGAGTGCGAAAACCGATTATTTAGTGGCTGGAGAATCTGCGGGTTCAAAATTGGATAAAGCACAGAAACTTGGGGTTACAATTATTTCGGATCAAGAATTAACCCAATTAATTGGCGGAGTATCTTAAACACTAAGGCCCATTACATCGATTGCTTTAAATCTTCTACAGTCTTCTCAATGGCTTGATCCATTGTATATTTTGGCAAATACTTAAGATCTTTCTTGGCTCGAGAAATATCAAAATAGTGCTCTTTGGCTAATTCAACTGCAGCAAATCGAGTCATTGGAGGATCGCCTTTGATCGCAAACAACTTCCAGAACCCTTCGAGTATTGTAGCGACAAAAAAGGCAACCGATAGCGGAACACCCTTTGTTAATGGAGCAATACCAAGTTCAGAAAGAATGCGATTTAACCAAGCCCATAATAAGACAGGTTCACCTTGAGAAATAAAGTAAGCTTTGCCACAAGCTTTCCCTTCCATCAGTGCCTCTAAAGCATTTATGTGAGCCGAAGCGGCATCACTCACATAGGTAACATCCACTCGATTCTGACCACTACCGATTATTTTTAATCGCTTAGCTAAAACAGCCTCAATCACCCGAGGCAGTAAGTGAGGGTCTCTAGGACCAAAAATTAAATGCGGACGCAGAGCGCACACCTTTAAATTTTCTGAATGAGCCTCCATTACTTCTTGTTCTGCGATCGCCTTTGTCTCTGCATAATGACAAAGCCAATTTTTTCCATAGGGCAATGATTCATCTGCCCCTAAGAAAGATTGTCCATTGAAAACAACACTCGGTGTGCTTGTATACACTAAATATTTAATTCCATTTGTTCGACAGGCTTCGAGTACATTTCGAGTTCCCTTTACATTAACGGCAAAGTAGGACTCTCGGCTTCCCCATATCCCAGCCTTTGCGGCAACATGAAAAACTGCATCCATTCCAATACACGCTTCACGCACCGCATCAGCATCTTGCAAATCTCCCTGCACCACCCTTACGCCTAATGAAGCTAATTCATCCTGAGCACTTCGTCCAAAAATACTCACTGAATGCCCTTTCGTCATTAAATCTTCTACGATATAACGTCCGAGAAAACCTCCGCCACCTGTCACTAAAATGTTCATTACACTGTATAAATCATGACAGGTCATCCATAGATTCGATTTCTTTTTTGACCCTTCGTTTATCAATACGAACGCCCACTAAAATTGCCAATTCATACAATGCAT
>JAQCDT010000087.1 GCA_027620575.1 Verrucomicrobiota bacterium | reverse complement strand
CAATACCTTTGCGAGTTCCTGTTATGAAGGCTAAATCACTCATTGTTTTGTTTATCGATTAATTCAATGATGTAGTCAACGCAGGAGCCCACTCTAAGAAAAGGTGATCGTGTACGACTCATGGCACTGGCATTGGCGAGCGTGATATCAATATTATAATCATCCGATAGGCGTTCCTCAATTTCTGTAATGAAGTTAACTAAGTTCATACTGTCTAGCTCACTGCGAGATCCAAAAAGCGGGGTTTTCTCGTCAGTTTGAAGTAGGGCGTCTTTACCTAGGTCTTCTCCGAGTTCTTTGAGTATCGTTTGCAAGAGTTTTAGTAGGGTCTGTCTTTCAATGCTCATAATGTTTATTCGTTGCCTAAAAATTCGCTTCGAGTGGTTTGGTTGTCTTCGTTGATATTTTTTCTTTGGAGTACAGTTAAAATTGTTAAAAAAAGTATCTTAAGGTCGAGCATTATTGACTGATTATCTATATACCAGCAATCGAGCTCAAATTGTTTTTCCCAAGTGATATTGTTGCGTCCATTGACTTGTGCCCATCCTGTGATGCCAGGTAAGGCTTGATGGCGTCTATTTTGCTCAGCGGAATAGCGATCCTTATAATTTGTGGGCAGAGGTCTAGGTCCGACAAAGCTCATTTCTCCAGTGAAGACATTCCATAATTCGGGTAGCTCATCTAAACTAGTGGAACGAAGAAATCGCCCCCATCGTGTAATTCTTTCTTGATCCGACTCTTCACCAAGTTTCATCGTACGAAATTTGTGAATGTAGAATGGGCGTCCATTGTGTCCGATTCGTTTTTGATGAAAGAGTATTGGAGAGCCTAAGAAGCATTTTTGTGCAATAGATAAAATCAGCATGGGTATGGCAAAAATAAATGCGAATAATAGAACTAAAATTAAATCAAGGGTGCGTTTCATTTATAAGGTATTTATGAGCTTCTCAGATAAAATAGTCAAACTTCTCGTTGACAGAAAAACGCTTATTTATTACCTGTTTTTTATGAACTTTGACGCATCCCTCCGTACTTTTGACCGTTTACTGACCAAGTCTTTCGGGGCTGGGACAGGTGAGCGAGTTTGTGTATTAATTGATCTTCCCAATCCGGAAGACATTAAAGACTATGCATTTCTGAACGATGAAACACTATCGATTCAAAATTATGGTTATGAAGTGTTTTATAAAGGATTTCAAAACGGTGCTTTAAAAGAAATGAACTGGAAAGGTGGTGAAATCTTTGCTTACAAGGAAACAGGCGGTAGTAACTTAGACATGGAAGATGAATGTTTTGATCCTAGTGGCAAAAAATTGAGCTTGGATGCAGATATTTATACCCAGTACGACATCATTTTGGTTGTTTCTACTTTTTCTGCCACTGCACCTTTGACCGCAAAATGTAAAGAGTTTGGTTTTCGAGGTGCGACGCTTCATGGTTTGAATCAAATTATTTTAGATACAGGGCTATCAGTTGATTATCAAGAAGTCAGTGATGAAGCAGAAAAGCTCCGTTTAGCTCTGACTAAAGCAGATTATTTTGAAATAGATTTTGAAGTTGAAGGCTCTACTTATACATTACGTTTAAACACGAATGGCCAAGAGGCTCAGAAAAGTCATGGTTTATGCCCTGCAGGCAAGCCAGATGTAGCAAATTTACCAGCAGGTGAGGTCTATTTTGTTCCTGAAAGTGTGAATGGTGTTTTTCCTTTTAAATATGCCGAGGAAACTATTGGCCTTCTCCATGTGAAAGATGGAAGTATCTTTAAATCACAATTTGTGTACGGTGATTATGCGGAGATCGAAGCACATAATGCTCGCTTAAAAGAAGATCCTATGATTGGAGCGATTGGTGAATTAGGATTTGGTACTCAGGTATTGCCATTTTCTGGACGTGATATCCAAGACGAAAAGATATTGGGTACAGTGCACATTGCAACAGGTCGTGACGACCATCTCGGTGGCAATATCACTCCTGATTTATTTAAAGAACATAAGAATGCCTCGCATGACGACGTTCTTTATGCACCTCACAAAACACCAGAGATTCGCCTGCCTGAGGTGCGTATGTTTAAAAATGGGAAAACTGAAATTTTGATTCAGAAATATAAACCTTCTGAATTTATGTTATCGGTGTTAGAAGCGGAATTACCTGCTTTAGTTTAACTGATACAACTCGAATGCATACTTTGTATGAATCAGATGATTTGTTGAATCAGTATTTGCTGTTTCATTACGCCTCTAGGGATTCTTTCTTTCCTTATGATTTGCCCATTTCTCAAGCACTTGATTTTCCTAAACGGTGTGTATGGGAAGGAATTGATTTGGATGGATTGCCAAGTCAATCAAGAGCGTTAGATCTTGGATGTTCGGTGGGGCGTTCAGCTTTTGAAATGAGCCAAAAGTTTGATTCGGTTGTGGGTATAGATTATTCAGAGGCATTTATTCAAGCGGCCAAGGACTTGAAAAATACCGGTCGTCACCGAGTGGAGCGTTTGATCTCGGGTCATCAATCGATTTCGGAAGAAGTAGTGTTGTCGTCCGAAGTGCGAAGAGACCGAGTTTCTTTTGAGGTGGGCAATGCCGAGGAATTACGAGAGGACTTAGGAGACTTTGATTGCGTTTTAGCGTGTAATCTAATTTGTCGTTTATCTGACCCTAAGGCCTTATTAGATCGCTTACCCAGTCTAGTTAGACCCAATGGGCAATTATTTATAACAACTCCATTTACTTGGTTAGAATCATTTACACCGAAAGAGCATTGGCTCGGAACAAATGCCAAAGATTCTTTTTCTGGTTTAAGAGATGCCTTAGAGGGGCATGGAGGGTTTAAGCTTTTGAAGTCTTGGGATATGCCTTTTTTAATTCGAGAGCATGCGAGAAAGTTTCAATTTTCTATAGCCCAAGCGAGTCGCTGGGTTCGAATTGATCAATGACTAAGGTAGGTCGTTGTAGTTGAGAAAGGTCTCTACGCTTTTTAGTTGATGTGCTAATTGCTCTGCGATGGGCAAATCTAAGTCATAGGGATGAATTGATATTCTTAAGGGTAGGGATTTTTTCTGTGCTTGGTATTGTTGGTATTGATTCCATTTTGAAAGAAAATGTACTCGAAAAGGGCTGTCAGCTTCATAGCCAGTTAACGGCAGTGTTTGAAGTTTTGGCTTTGGGTTCGAACTTAGATGAATCACTCCTCGTGTAACTTCAATTTGTTTAACTGAAGTTTTAGTTAGGGTCTTTTTATTAATTGTACCGAGTGCCCATGCGGGTGGTACATATAACGATGGGGCTGGTAATTGTTTTTGAATAAACCATTGGCACGATTTATTAATTAATTGCAAAATATCCTGTTGATTTAAATCAAGGTGCTCTGCTACATCTTTTGAAATAATCAGTGAATGGATGCGGTGTAGAATTTTTTTTGGTAGAGTGTGGTGATGCCATCCGTGAGCGGCTAATGTATGACCTTCTTCTGAAAATTGCTTGAGGAGACTTAACTGATTATCAGACCAATCTTTCCCTGGCACGACTAAAATTGTAACAGGTGGGACATGACGTTCTTTTAACCATTCAAGAATATGCTGAATTTTATCCATGGTTTCCGGCATACAGTCATGGATAGAGATTATTGCTTTCATCTTTATTCAAGGATTGTACTTACGCACTTTCCTCAGTGAGTAAATTGATCCATTGTTCAACAGTTTGGTCGTGAAATTCTCGTGCGGCTGAGTGGGCATTGTTTGAGAGAGTGATCCGTTCTTCATGATTCATATCAATAAGCTTTTGTATGCAGTTGATAAGCTCACCTTCATTGTCTAATTGTAAGATGTTCTTTCTGAGCGTGTCCCATTCATTGATACCTGCATTTTTTGAAACAATAACAGGACGACCACGAGCCATTGCCTCAAACGCAACTGAGCCAAAGGTTTCTATTTTAGAGGGCAATAACAGGGCATTGGATAAATCCACCATGTTGACTAATTCTTCACGGTTGAGCCATGTCATGAACTGGACATTTTTCAGCTTACGGGCTTGCTTCTTAAGTTTGTTTCTCAATGGACCCTCACCAATGATGATAAATTTAATGTGAGAAAAATGTGCGGCAGCTTGAATAATAAGATCGATATTTTTTTCAGCTGCCAGGCGACCAGCATAACAAATTTGCTTTATCGAGGTAGGAGGTGTCTTTCGTGGATGCTCTAAATAAAATTCAGGCAAGGGTGTGCCCATAATTTTATGACGCTTACTCCCTAGAGATTCCATTTCTTGGATTAACCCTGAATTATGAATCAGGGTAAGGTCGCTATTTTGGCAGAGTAATTTATTGATAGACCTTAGATATAGGTTAGCAAAAGATCGAGTGAGTGGATTCCAATAAATTTTTGTGAGTTGCTCAAAGTTTGTATGAAATGCGGTGATAAATTTTAATTTATATTTTTTCGCATATAAATAGCCGACAAGTCCAAAGGGTCCTGGAGTTACTGAGATAATGATCTTTGGTTTGAGTTTCTTTAAGCCTTTATAAATTCTAAATAAGTTTGGTGTTATTATTTTTTGTGAAGGGTCACCAGGCATTGGGATCGATAATAAATTTAACCGAACATCGTGGAGCGGCTGAAATATTTCGATATTGGGAATTTCAGATTTTAAAGATTTGAGTAAATCAAAATAATACGCTCCTGTGCCATTTCTTTCGGGTAGTGAGTCTGAGAAAAATGCAACGCTTGTTGTATTTTTTTTCTGAGTAATATTCATGGGTCAGGAACTAAAAAAAACGATTTAGCGATTGGTTGAAAGGTCTAAGTCGATAATGTTTTTATAGAGATTTGTTATAATAGGGTCAATGGGATCTTGTGGTGCAGATGTATTTTTTTTGTTCACTGAGTGGTTGCTGGGTGCGGTTTGTTGAATAGATTTAATTTCCAAATCGATTGTTAGTTGATCGATGGATTTTTTTAAGACGCCAATGGAATCGTTTCTTAATTCTTCTTGTTGTATAAGAACACAGGTCGGTTTTGAAGTACTGTTAAGAAAATTAAAGATAGAGTTGTAATTATTTTGAAAAGATTGATGGATAATTGCTTTGGTGAGTAAGCCATTCGGGTCTGTTCCAAAAAGGGCTCTTGCTGGTTTCAATGCGTTGAGCTGAGCAGGAATCGAAGTCTTGGGATTTCGAATCGTTATTATAAATTGAGCTTCTGGAAATATTGACTGAAGATCGGGAAGCCATGTGCAAAATGCGGCATTTTTTGAAAGAAAAAGGATATTTTTACTTTTGCCGTAAAGATGTCTTTGTATGTTTTTCTTGTAGAAAGCGAGTATGGCGGCTTTTTCCTTTTCCGC
>JAQCDT010000086.1 GCA_027620575.1 Verrucomicrobiota bacterium | reverse complement strand
CTTTGAAAAATCATAAGCCAACTTTAATATTGGTGAATGATGAAATAGGTGGCACAAGACTAATTGCTCGCAATGTGTAAGTATACGACAATTTGACTTTGTTTTTGAAGGAGTCCATACGTAAAGTCTAGCACGGAATTGCTACTCTATTAATATCATCGGGTTACCAATAAATCCCCATTACAGGCATGTTCAGAGATAATTTCTTTCACGCGATCGATAAGGTAGAATCCTTTCACAGAAATGGTCCTTTGTTTGTTTTTATTCATTTTTTTTGCGAATTATGAATATGGGGGCCATTACTCCAGTTTTAAAGTATTGATTATAAAAGATTATAAACCAGGTTTCCTCAAGATAGCTCTCAATATCGGGAGAGATCAAAACCCCGAACACCTAGGAATGAGCACGAAATAACTTCCGGATCTGAATCAACGATATGCTTGAGTAAAGCGTGTTCATGATTTATAAACCAGAAGTTATTTCGTGCTCATTCCCTATGATGAGCATCTACAAAGCGGTCCGTTAATTTCGCTTCGTAAAGACACCTCTTATCGATTATTTCCCATAATAAGGATTTCGTATATAGGTAATCTTGATATTATCACTATCAGCTATATTTTTATTATCCAATGCTTCTATTAAGTAGACACCTCGTATTTTTTCAGGTTGCGTGCCATTCCAAATAGAAATTTCGCTTTGATTATGTTGTTGTTGAGAAGTTCTCAGACCATTTTCCTGTGCCCATTCAGCTGCCCCTTCTACATCAACACCTGTGACATCCGCATCTAATATGACAGCTGTTTTATTGCCATCACCCCATGATCGGGCTAATTCAATATCGGTTGTCCCTGATAAGAAATTTGAAGTAGCACTGGCCCCGTTAGTATCTGTATGATCAAACACATCAGCATTATTAGCCTCTGTATTAAAGAAAGTGCCCTTATATCTATCAGCAGTGACTCCGTTATTAAACACTTCTCTCAAATTATTTTTTAAATATGGGTTTCTAGCTTCCCAGGTTTCTCCAGTAGGGTTATATGGAGGTTTCGAAGTTGGGTTACTGGGATCAATCAAAAGCCTATGGTCTGATCGGAAAGCGCGAGTGTCAACTTTATATTCGTCAGGAATTTCAACGCCATCCCAAGTCACTCTTTGATCTTCAAGAGGAGTGATGAACTCAGAGTTCCCCCACGGGCTGTCTGGATTATAATACTGTTGTCTACCAACTGTACCAGGCTCTAGTTGAAAAGTTTCATCATAAGGTACAGCTGCAGGGGCCCCACCGGGTAATCCCTCTAAATTACCGCCTTTACCAACTGTAGCAGCTTTATAATTTTCGCTAGGTACTGAATCGTTGGGCCCAAGCCAATGAAAGCTGCCTTCTTTTACGGAACCAGCATCTAGTTGTTTGCTCAAATGTTCTTCGATTTTACCTTGAATGGCAAGTCTTTTATCTTCGGGGACATTCAAGCCAGCGCTGTCCTTAAGATAGATTTCAAGCTCACCTTCTGAGTTAAACGTTATGCGGGCAGTAATATCGTTGTTTTGTAGAAACTGATTTAACTCATAAAAGTTATAACTTTGCAGTTCAAGAGGAACTTCTGGCGTATAACCTTCATGAAGTACCGAGATCCTTTCATCCTTACTTAACTTAAGAAAATCATTAAAGGCCTCACTTGGATTACTATGATCTTTAAGTAAGTTAGCATATTCTCTAGGGGAATAGCTTTCTCCAGTTGAGGTTGTTATTTCAGTTGCTAAACCTAGGTCTTCAGCTGCTGAATCTTTAAATAGGTTAACTATTGCCTCAACCCCAGTTTTTCCAGCATTCAGGGCTAATTTGGCAACATCTTTGAGGATAAGTACTTCTTGAATAGCCTCACCAACAAAGTGACCTAATGCATCACCATGTTCAAATGGACGTTCATGCTTAAATTGTTGGGTTGTTCCTTCAAACTCATATTGGTCTGATAGACTGTCTTGTGTATGCTGATTGGCATAGAGTTTTACATCATCTCTTTGAAGTTGAGTTTGGCCAGCTTCAGTATTTGGGTTTACAAATCTAGCTCGTTCACCACGATCATCAGGAACTACTAACACATAACCACTTTCTAAAAGGGTTGAAATATTACTGGGTAAATCAGTAATCAACTCTTTCGCTGATTGAGCAACACTGGTAACGACTGACTTGATAGCACTTCCCACAGGTCCTGTTAAATGACCAGCATCTGGGTCCTTGATATGCGCAATCAGTTCTTCTATGCCAATCTCAGTGGCTAAGACTGCTGTTCCTGCAGCAACTACGGTAAATCCAGCCGATGCTATAACACCTGCAGCTGCCGCAATGACTTCAGTCATTACGATAAATTCTACTGCTTCAACACCAATACCCTGTAAAAATCCGGCAATTTCACCAGCTGTTCCAAATTGATTGAAAAAATCATCCTCAAGCCCTGACAAAGCAGTGATGTCATCCTTGACAGCATCTTCAACATGATGGAACCATTCTTTTGCTCGATGCCACAGTCCGCCCTGACGTACCTCTTCAGGGTAGCCAATCGGAGGCGGATCAGGTAAAGGTGGAATACCAAGGATATCAGCTGCTTCCCTTCTAACATCCAGCGGTGTATTTTCAGAATTATAAATTGCACCTGCTATATCTGGATTTTCGAAACGATCACTATCAGCTACTACTAAAATAATTTCTTCTGTCTGGGGAGTTGTAACAAACCCAGTTCCAGACTCATTTAAGCTATCATGAGGTAAAAGTAGCTCTACAATATAATCATCAGAAACACTATCATTATCTACAAGATTTTGAACAATGTGCGGGTTAGAACGTAGCACAGGGTCATTAATAATTGATTCTATTTCTTCTGTCGTTATATCTTCATCACTGGCCATTAATACACGATGGAATGAATCAACATCTCCGTTATGTGCTTCATAATGTTCTAAATCAGAACTATCAATTATCGAATCATGATTAAAATCAAATAATACAAATATGTCTTCCCCAGTCGCATCTTCTGTTATATGACCTGACGTGTGTAAATCTAATATCATACTCCTGACCTCAAATGGATCAGCAGCCATCATCAGAGATAGAGATTGTGCAAGAGCAAGACCCTTATGCCAAACATGAGGTTCACCTTGATTCGTAGGACCTGCAATCGAGTGCCCATCCCAAGTCTCAATTCGTTGATTTAATTCATCAATTTGCGATTGTTGACTGTCATGAGGCTTCCATTGTGAAATGAAATCATCATATTTTGCATTGTGACCTAGTAAGCCATATCTTGGGCCATTCAACACGTAATACATATCCTCACCGGTCATACCTTGGGTGAAGTTTCCAGTCTCAATTAAAGCGTTTATCAGTTCCAGTGAATCGCCTGTGTCCATATCAAGAACCTGACCAACGACTTCAGCCAAGTCATGTACTTCAGAATCATTTTGAACATCTAATCCATTACTCCCAATAGCACTATCTATTTCATAAGTAATAGAATCGAAACTGTTGGGAAAATCCGGGTTATCATTTTCCGGTGGTGAAGGCGCTGGTGCAGGTGCAGGGGATGATCCACCTCTTGATGCTGCATCAGCTCTTGATGCTGCACCAGCTCCTCCAAGCAGATCAAATAAATAATCACGGTATAGGAGCAATACTGGTCTATTAAGCTCCAACGTACTATTATTATCAGGGGCAACTTCACGATTAAACTCTCGATCAAACAGAATCAAATTCTGATGAGGGAAAGATCCAGTAGTTTCTAAATCTAAGGGATCAAATCGTCGATAATTTTCATTATAAAACAAAAGAAATGTGTCTGTAATATCGTTCATTATTTTACCTTCGCCTTTTAATAGTATCTGCTTTTCCAAATGAAAAAACTTGTTATCAGCCTATTTAATAAGCGGCGAAATGGCTATATTATTTTTGTTTTTATCTGAAATGAGATGTAGTTAGTCTTAAGAGATTATTTTCTGGAAAATCAAGAAACACTATATACATTTATCGCAGAATCAAAGGTATAGAAAAAACAATATTTCTGCATTTTATTTACAAAAGATAACAAAATATTTATTGCAGTTAATATATACTTTATTTTTAGCATAGCTAAAATTCTGATTTGTGGAATTTTCACATTTATCTACGAAATTTAACTCGCTTAGACTAATACTAGCCGTAATATTTTTTTTAATGGAATTTGACTTGTTTATCGCTTAAAGACTAGGATATGAGGCCTAAGAAAATATGATATAAACTTGTCTAACCAGAGTTAGCATTACATACTTAACTTTAAATATCTAAATAGCACAGCGACATAGTATAATGACAAGCACTTTACAGATGAACACGCTAAACGACGAACTACAAGATTTATTTTTATGGTGGTACGGTAGCACTTCTGAAACAAGACTTGCTCTTGCAGCAAAACCCGACCTATCAGAGCCTTGTTTGTTAAGTTCTAATAGTTTTAAAGAAATGAACGTAGGCAAACTAGATGATGCCTGGATAGGGCGCTGGTTTGCAAAAGGAGAAATGACACAAAGAGTCGACGATACGATGAAAAATCGATTTGAGGCTACTCTACAAAAAGCTAGCCCATTAATCGACAGAACTAATATAGTGAGTGAAAAGAAATTAGAATTAATGCATTTATGGCAAATTCTGGCTTTAGTCGTATTGTTAGATCAAGTTCCTAGAAATATTTATCGAGGTACCTCAAAGGCCTATGAAAACGATGCCATAGCTAATAAATTAGCAGGCTATATTTTTAACAAACCAGACTTTATGAAACAACTACCAATACATTATCAAGCCACTATACTTATTTGTTTATGTCACTCTGAAAACGCAAAAGACCAAAAATCACTTGTTGACTGGATTGAATCCGATAGTTTTTCACAGTACAAAACAGGTAATCATAAAGATTATTATTCAGCGCTTAAATCGATCATCCATAAGCACGCTGAAAGAATTGAGATATTTGGTAGATTCCCTGAAAGAAATAAAGCTCTAGGAAGAAAAAGCACTGAATCCGAAACCGCCTGGGTCCAGGAGTTGAAATGATCCGTAGTTAGTTTTTGTTGGAGACGAATACCTGAATATTTGGTGGGATCGAAATCAGTTTATAAGTTAATTGGCCATAAACTGGCTTTCTACGAATATTATAACGTGCAAGTATTGCTTATCTTTTATACTAATGATACTATCTGTATACTTTTGTAAGATACCAAAGCACGAATTTTTGTTTTTTTTCAATCAATATATATGGGCTGATTGTTTCTAATTCAAAAAATCTAATTAGTTTTTATTATGGCTATTTCATTATTAATGTTGTTTCTTCTAAAAAGAATAAAAAAATGTATACATTAAATACTCATCCACTAGATTCAAATAATACTAGTATAC
>JAQCDT010000085.1 GCA_027620575.1 Verrucomicrobiota bacterium | reverse complement strand
CGTTCAGGTAAATTTCTAATTAATTCACTAGACCAAAGGCAAAATACTCTGAAAAAAATATCTCAAAAGATTATTGATCATCAGCCTAAGTTTTTTGTTAAAACTAATCCTACCTTACAGCCAATGACCATGCAGCAGATAGCGGAAGATGTAGGTGTACACGAAACGACTATTAGCCGAGCAATTGCGAATAAATATGTAAAAACTCCTCATGGAGTATTCCCCTTGAAACATTTTTTCAACAGCGGTTTCACCTCTGAAAGTGGAGAAAGTATCGCAAATCGTTCGATCAAGGAAACCATAGAAAAAATCATACAACAGGAAGATCCAAAGAAACCAATTAGCGATCAGGCTATTTCAAAAGAGTTAGAAAAAGATGGAATCAAAATTGCACGAAGAACCGTAGCAAAATACAGGGAGCAACTCGGCATTCTTCCAACCCATCTTCGAAGACGATTTGACTAAGCACTAACCGCTTGTTGTAAATTAAGAAGCTCAAGTCCAATACCATCACATTTTAACTGTCCTTCTCTTGTCAGAATCAGGCGTGACCCTTCCTTCTTTAAGTAGCCTTCAGATTGAAATTGATTTATCAATACTAAGTAGGGATTAGCATCGATATTATTTGAAGTTGAAAAACGTTTTAAAAGTTCATCGACATCGACTCCTTCATTCATCCTTAATCCAAATATAAGGCTATCTGTAAATAACAAATGATCTGATAAAATGACTGTATCCTCTTTATCGGAAGTGGAACCCTTCAAGGTGTTCAACCACTCTTTTATTGAACTAGGGTTACGAAAACGTTGACCCCTAAATTGTGATGCCGCCGATGGGCCACATCCAAGCCACTCATACATTTTCCAAGTATTAACGTTATGCATACATCGGCTTGTTTCGGAACGGGCGAAATTAGAAATCTCGTATTGATTAAAGCCGAAGGACTTTAACAAGTCCCAACCTTCTAAATAAAATGCCCTCTCCTTTTCTTCATCAATTTTCAGCTTTCCTTCAGACAACTTTACATAAAGAGCGGTATCTTCTTCAAAGGTTAAGCAGTAAGTTGAAAGATGGGTACTCCCTAAATTATTTGCTTCATTTAAATCATTTCTCCAATCACCCAAAGTTTGATTGGGCAATGCAAACATCATATCGACATTAGTTTCACGAACGCCTGAAGCTGAGATTAACTCCCATGCCGTATATATTTGTTTAAGATTATGCAATCTTCCTAATTTATCTAAGGAATCTGGATTAAAGCTTTGAATCCCTAAAGAAAATCGTGTCACACCCAAATCCAATAATACTTTAAGCTTATCTGCTTTAACTGTCGAAGGTGCCATTTCTACAGTCCATTCATTAAAGTCTCTTCCGATATACTGGATCATTGATTTCCCCAAGCGTTCAAGATCTTTTGCGGATAATAAGGTAGGCGTACCTCCACCCCAAAATATAGTATCAAAATGAGTCGATTCTGGAATTTGCTTAAATTCATATTCCATACCATCAAGATAAGCTAGTAAATCTGTTCGTTTTGGCTTCTCTTGATAAAAAGCACAAAAATCACAAGTACTCGCACAAAATGGTATATGGCAATATAAGCCGGTATGCATAATATTAGAACCCAAGTAATTAGAATTAGAGTGATGGTACAGATTCTAGTAATTTTTGAGTATAAGGGTGCTGAGGGTTACGGCAAATTTCTTTAGCATCACCCTGCTCAACAATTTGACCTTCCGTCATCACTAAAATAGAATCACTCATATGTTCAACGACCGCTAAATCATGGGCGACAAACAGGTAGGTTAAGTTAAACTCAGACTGCAAATCCTTTAATAAATTAATAATGTGTGCCTGAACTGAAACATCTAAAGCACTCACTGGTTCATCACAAATTATGAATTCAGGGTCTGCTGAAATAGCTCTAGCAATGCCAATACGCTGTCTTTGTCCTCCACTGAATTCATGGGGAAAGCGCGCCATCATATCTGCCGAAAGACCTACTTTTTCCAATAAATAAGCGACCTTTTCTTTTCTTTGGCTTTCATTTAAATCCTTCAAATGAATCGACATAGGTTCGCTGATCGAAGATTCGATACTCATTCTAGGATTTAGTGAGCCAAATGGATCCTGAAACACCATTTGAATTTTTTTACGATATGGATAAAATTCTTTATCTGTTAAATCCGAAATTCTGGTATCATTATAGTAAACAGAGCCAGCTGTGATTGGAACTAAACGTGCGATTGCTTTTCCTGTAGTTGATTTACCACTACCACTTTCTCCGACCAATCCTACTGTCTTTCCTTTAGGGATGGAAAAACTAATTGCATCAACAGCCTTCACCGCATGGGTTTTCTGCGAGAAAATTCCTCGCTTACTTAAAAAGTGAACTTTCAAATCATCAACTGTAATTAAATTTGCCATTATGTTAATTATTCAATAAAACAGGTACTATTATGATTAAAAAGACATTTTTACTGCTATCAGCTATTTTTATACTTTCCTCATGTACCTCAACAAAAAATGAGCATGGTGTAACGATTAAAAAGAAAAATAATTATAACCCGATTCATCAGGTTAAAAAATTATTCTAAAAGATTGATTGAGTCGGGGTTGTTTTACTCGAGAAAAATTCTGATGGTGAGCCGGCAAACAGTAGCTCACCCCCTGCTTCTCCCCCTTCCGGACCAAGTTCAACTATCCAATCAGCTAAACGAATAACATCCTTATCGTGCTCAATAATAATTATGGAATTACCTGCATCTCTTAAGCGAAAAAGTAAATCCATAAGTTTTTGAATATCCGCCCAATGTAAGCCTGTAGTCGGCTCATCTAAAATATATAAAGTATCCCCTTGCTGTTTTTTGCTCAATTCTAGTGAAAGCTTGATTCTTTGTGCTTCTCCGCCCGATAAAGTTGTAGAAGACTGTCCTAATTTTAGATAACCCAGCCCAACATCTGATAGTGTTTTTAATTTTTGAAAAATCTTTGGATGCTTTTCAAATACCTTCAATGCTTCGTCCACACTCATATTTAGAACATCTGAAATTGAATAACCCTTAAACAAAATATCTAAAGTTTCTCGATTATACCGTCTACCATGACAACTCGGGCATTCTGAATACACGTTTGATAAAAACTGCATATCGAGTTTGATCAATCCATCACCTTTACATCGTTCACAACGTCCACCTTTGATATTAAAACTAAAGCGGCTCGATTTGTATCCCCTAACTTTTGCTAAAGAACACTTAGAAAAAAGATCTCGCAATAGATCGAATAGCTTAATGAACGTAGCAGGATTGGATCGTGGACTACGCCCGATTGGATCTTGATTTACTTGAATCACAGAACTAAATGCATCCAACCCTTCAATTGAGCGATGCTTGCCAGGAATTGTTTTCGCACGATTCAGCTTAAATGCCGCGTATTTAGCTAAAATACCATTGATTAATGTACTTTTACCCGATCCCGACTTACCACAGACTACACTAATCAGTCCTATAGGAAAGGACACATCTATGGACTTTAAATTATTTTCCTGAGCACCAATAATTTTAAAATATTCAGAATAGACCGCATTTCGCTTTACATTTTTTTCTATCTGAAGTGCACCCGATAAATAAGCACCCGAACGACTGTCTTTTGACTTCTGGGCTTCTTTAGGCTTTCCTTCATAAGTAATATGACCACCCGCATGTCCTGCCTCTGGCCCGAGTTCGATTAAATGATCTGCCGCTAACATCATTTCACTATCGTGCTCAACAACAATGACTGAATTGCCACGATCCCTAAGGCCAATGATCGTTTGAATTAATTGCCTATTGTCTAAAGCATGAAGCCCGATACTTGGCTCGTCTAAAATATAAACTACGCCAACTAATGACATTCCAAGTTGAGTTGCCAATCGTACTCGTTGCGATTCGCCACCACTTAAACTCGAATAAGCGCGATTCATATTTAAATAACCTAGCCCCACTTCATCAAGAAAGCGTACCCTAGATTGCAATCCATCAATTGCATCACTCATTGATTTATAGGACTTATTCTTCACCAATTTTTTCAAAAACTGTTTTGCCTCTTTAAGAGACATTTTAAGAAAATCGGTTAAAGAAACCCCTTCGATCAAAACATTTCGACTGATTGCATTCAGTCGCTCTCCTTTGCAATCTGCACATTCTTTGGATGTTTGATACGCTAGCAAACGTGATCTTAAGCCATCGCTAGAAGTATTAATACGTGTTTCTTCTAAATCTACTAATACCCCATGATAAGGCATGCTTTCTGGCTTTCGGTTACCCCCTTTAAGCTTAAATAAAAACTCTCTATCTTCTACACCATGTAAAATCTGATTTTGAGTGTCTTGATCTAAGTCATCCCAAGGGCAATCTGGATCATAAGGCAATTGCTCAGCTAATTGCTTAAGAATGGCATTTCGTTTAATAATCATTTGTTTGGATCCAAGCCTCCATGGTTTGATTGCACCATTTTTAATTGATTTAGCACCATCTGGGACACAAAGCTCTCCTCTAAATTGTAAGGTCTCTCCAGTTCCACCACAGTTTTCACAAGCACCATCTGGGTGATTCCAAGAAAACATTTTGGCTGAAGGATTTGGGAAAATTTGTCCGCAATGTTCGCAAGACAATTCCATACTCAATTTAACTTCTTTCCAGTCGTCCGACCCCACTTGTTCAACCAAAATAATTGCTTGTTGTGACCCCTCACTGAAAGTCAATTCAAGAGAATCCGCTATTCTACTGCGTTGATCGTCCCTTAGGACTACACGGTCAATTACAATATCCACCTGAATTAATTTTGATTTGGAATCAATTATATCATCGTCATCTAACCTATAAATATCTCCATTTAACCGAACTCTCTGAAAACCCTTTTGAGCCAAACGAGGCAATTCCTCTCTCAACATAGAAGGCTTTAATTCCATCCAAGGTGCTAGTAGCATCAAACGACTATCTTCCTCTTCTTGATAGATTTTTTCAATACATTGGTCTAGGGAACGTCTAATAATTGCCCCACCATCACTCGGACAATATGCAACCCCACAAGCCGCCCAAAGCACTCGTGCATAGTCGGCAATCTCCGTAACTGTGGCAATTGTGCTTCTAGGATTCGTGCCAGAACCGGTTCTTTGCTCAAGAGCAATGACTGGCGATAAACCTTGAATAAAATCGACATCGGGTCTTGGAATTTGATCCAGTACATTTCTGGCTTTAGTCGATAAGCTATCAATGTATTTACGATAACCTTCAGCATATATTGTATCAAAAACCAATGAAGATTTGCCTGAACCACTCACACCAGTGATTACAACCAATTCATTACGAGGAATCTCTACAGTCACATCTTTTAAGTTATGCTCTCGAGCACCCTTAACTCTAATTGTGGGAGCGTTATTTAGACTTTTATTCACAGATTTGACAAATCAC
>JAQCDT010000084.1 GCA_027620575.1 Verrucomicrobiota bacterium | reverse complement strand
GTCCTTCGCAGGTATCCCATTTGATGCCAAAAGCTTCACCTCGTTTTGCTAAACTTTCTTCTGCTGAAGAGCGTTTTAAACTAGTTCCCATGGAATAACCATTATTCTCAATCACAAAGACAACCGGTATACCCCATAGTGAAACTAAGTTAAGCGTTTCCATGAAAGATCCTTGATTGACAGCACCATCACCTAAGAAACAGACGGCACAGCCTTTAATGCCTTTGTATTTTAGAGCAAAGGCTAATCCTGCTCCAAGAGGAGTCTGCCCGGCTACGATTCCGTGTCCGCCCCAGAATCCTTTATCGGGCGCAAAATAGTGCATAGAACCACCTTTACCTTTAGAGCAGCCTGTGTATTTGCCAAATAGTTCAGCCATACACTCGTTCATGTTCATACCAACGGCTAAAGCATGTCCATGGTCTCGGTATGCAGTGATGATATGATCATTTTCTTCCATGAGAGAGACAATCCCTGTGGCAACCGCCTCTTGTCCGATATATAAGTGGAGGAAACCTCCTATTTTGCCTTGATTGTAGGCTTGTAAAGAACGTTCTTCAAAGCGGCGTATCCCGACAATGGTTTTAAATAACCCAATTTTTTCTTCTTTGGAAAGTTGGGCATTTATTTCTGACGTTTCGTAAGAACGTTTTTTCGACGTTTTTCTTACGGCTTTTTTTGTGGCTGCAGAGGAAGACATGCTCATACCCGTAAGCAAAATATGAGCTATGGCAAGTTTTTTTTGAAAAATTACTCATATATACGACAAATTTGTCGTGTATTTTTAAAGCAATTTAAAAAAGGAATGAAAATTCGTAAAATTTAAGGAATTTTTAACCCATTCAGTCGGAAAAATGCAAATAAACAGTTATGCTCTTGGCTTCGGGACGGTAGCGGACAAGCCACCATCGACAGTAAAGCATTGTCCGGTCACAAATTGAGCGGAATCGGATGCGAGCCAAGCGGTAAGATTTGCTATATCGTCTGGTTGAGCAATTGCGTTGAGCGGGGACATTTTTTTTGAAATTTCAAGTGCTTGAGGGTTTGAAGTAATGGGCTTGGCTAAATTTGTGTCGGTTAAGCCAGGTGCGATGCAATTAAAACGAATATTGCGATTTGAGTAAGTAGCGGCTGCAGAGCGTACGAGTGCTTCGATACCGGCTTTACTTGCGGCAATTGCCTCATGATTAGGAATTCCGATGCGTGCCGCGGTTGAACTGTAAAAGATAAGCGAGCCGCTGGATTCTTTTTGCATTATCGCCACAGCTTCTTTCAAGGCATAGAAAGCAGAACTGAGATTGAGGTTTAGGGTATCAAGCCACTGTGTTTGATTTGTTAAATGAGCAGGTTTAATAATTATTGAGCCGATGGCGTGTACATAAACATCAATGGATCCCATGGTTTCTTGTGCAGACTTAAAGACCTTAGCTAAATCTGTCGTATCCGTGGCATTAGCACACAATGTATGGATGTTAGGGTGTTCAGATTTTAGGGCGGTTAATTGATCTTCGGATCGGGCATATCCTGAAACAGTATGCCCTTGGCTAGAAAGTAATTTAGCTACTGAGGAACCGATACCACCTGTGATGCCTCCGATGAGAATGTTTTTTTGTGTATCCATTCTTACAAAACGAAAAAAGGGATATTTGATTACAGAAATCGACTTAAAAGGGGGAAAAGCATTTTTCTGGCTTGAAAGAATTGCTCAGACCATACCATATGTCTTTTTATCGCTTATGTCAGAGATATCAAAAGCTTATAATCCAAAAACAGTTGAAGCTCATTGGTCTAAACAATGGATCGAGCAACAGTCGTTTAAAGCAACGGTCGATCATGAGAAAGATCCGTATGCCATTATGATTCCCCCTCCAAATGTGACTGGGATGTTGCACATGGGGCATGTCTTGGATAATACGCTACAAGATATATTCATTCGGCGGGCGCGTTTAGAAGGCAAGTCAGTTTTATGGCAACCAGGAACAGACCATGCGGGGATTGCCACACAAACAAAAGTTGAAAAGCAATTAAGAGCGAGTACAGGACAATCTAAATATGATTTAGGGCGTGAAGCCTTCGTGAAGAAAATATGGGATTTTCGAGATGAGTCTGGTGGGGTTATTTTAAATCAATTACAAAAATTAGGCGCATCGTGCGATTGGGAGCGTACTCGATTTACTTTAGATGAAGATTATTCGAATGCAGTGCTTAATGCTTTTGTCTTACTTTATAAACGAGGTTTTGTCTATCGTGGAAAGCGAATGGTCAATTGGTGTCCTGCTACCCAAACAGCCATTTCGGATGAAGAAGTGAATATGAAGCCACAAAACGGTATTCTGTATAAGATGCGCTATGAGTTGGTTGAGGCAGATGGCGAACGTACTCATTTGGAAATTTCAACGACTCGTCCTGAAACGATTATGGGTGATAGTGCGGTTGCGGTTCATCCAGAAGACGAACGTTATAAGCATTTGATTGGCAAATTTGTTTGGCGCCCTTACCCCAAGGCAAAAATTCCTATTATCGGAGATAGTTATGTCGATCGAGAATTTGGAACAGGCTGCTTGAAGGTGACCCCAGCGCATGACAAGAACGACTTTGAAATAGGACAAAGGCATGACTTAGAAGTGATCGAAGTAATTGATGCAAAAGGTTTCTTAAATGAATCAGCGAGTCCTGCGTTTGCTGGATTAGATCGTTTCGAAGCAAGAAAGCAAGTGGCCGAAGCTTTAGAGGCAGAGGGCCTCTTGATTGAGCGAGAGCCCTATGAAAATGTGGTTGGATTTTCGGAGCGTGGGGATGTGCCGATTGAGCCTCGTTTATCTGAGCAATGGTTTCTAAAATATCCAAAAGTGGAAGAGGCGAAACGAGCGGTTGAGAAAGGAATTATTCGCTTTCACCCAGACCGCTGGAAAAAGACTTATTTACATTGGTTGAATGGGATTCAGGATTGGTGCATCAGTCGCCAGTTATGGTGGGGACATCGCATCCCGGTTTGGTATAAAAAAGGCATTGAAAAAGAGTCTTTGGACTACGGAAATCCAGAGCATGTTTATGTGGGCATAGAGGCACCCGAAAATCCTGAGGAATGGGAACAAGATCCAGATGTTTTAGACACTTGGGCATCTTCTTATTTGTGGCCGATGGCAAATTTAGGTTGGCCAGAGCCAAGCGAGCAGCAAAAAGAGGAAATGGCGTATTGGTATCCAACAACCACATTGGTTACGGGCTTCGATATTATATTCTTCTGGGTCGCACGTATGATAATGGCGGGACTTGAATTATTTGGAGAAGATAAAGAAACTTTGACCGATCAAGAAATAGAGGAGCGTATTCCATTTCGTAATGTGTATATTCACGGATTGATTCGTGATGAGAAGGGGCGCAAAATGTCGAAGTCCTTGGGGAATTCTCCTGACCCTCTTGAATTGATTGAAAAATTTGGGGCCGATGGCTTGCGATTCGGTATCTGCAATATCGCTCCAACGGGCTCAGATATTTTATTTTCTGAAGATCGTATCGAAATTGGGCGAAACTTTTGTAATAAACTTTGGAATGCAGTTCGCTTTCGACAAATGTCAGGTGCAATGGAAGATAATTCTTCGATTGATTTGATTTGTGGTCGTATGAAGCCTGAAATATGGGATGATTATGATCACTGGATATTGGCTCGTTTGGCAGAGTTTACCGAATCAGTTGAATCCTGTTTTAAGAATTTTGATTTGGCTCCGCTAACCCACTTGATTTATCGCTTCTTCTGGAATGATTTTTGTGATTGGTATGTTGAGGCTTCCAAAGGCAAATTAAAGACAGGTGGTGCTGCCACGGAAAATTGTTTAGCGATTCAAGATTTTGTGCTTCGGCAAGTGCTACAATTAGCACATCCAGTGATTCCTCATATCACTGAGGAATTGTGGGCTCAGTTGGGCTATGGGCCATCTGATAAATCATTCATTGAAAAGACAACGCTCCTGAAAGCGGAATGGATGAATGAACAATTAGCATTTTCTGAATCAGCCGTTGAGAGGGTCAATGCAATGCAGTCTCTGATCCAAGAAGCACGGGCATTGAAAGCACAGTACAAAATTGCTAACAAAAGAGATTTAACACTTTATTTTGATAAAGATGCAAAAGAGCAGTCGGTTATTTTAGAAAATCAAGAGCGTATTGAAACGCTTGCCGGCTTCGCCAAGGTGGTTGGAATTGAAAAATCAGATGCCGATGGCATGGTCGCTGTGTCTACTTTATTAGGGATAATATATTTAGATTTGCGAGAGGGGATTGATGTAGAGAGTGAACGAATTCGACTCAGTAAGGAGTTAGAAAAACTCAATCAACTCGTTGCAATTGGAGAAAAGAAATTATCCAATCCAAAGTTTGTGGATGGTGCGCCACCTGCGGTTGTAGAGGGCGCTAAAAAGCAATTGGAAAGTACGCGTAATCAGCGTGATGAGACTCAAAAGATTTTAGAAAGTCTGGCTTAATTAGGCTTTCCAATATGTTTGATTAAAAGAAGGGTCTGATCGTCCATCGGTTCGAGTCCTTCAGAAAAATTATTTAAACTATTGATTATCTCAGAAACGATGGTTTCCGCATTTCTTGATGAAGTTTTATCAATAATTCGCATTAGTCGCTCGGTAGAAAATTCCACCTGTTTCTTATTTTCCATTTCTGTTACACCATCCGTGTATAATACCAAGATATCTTCTTCTTGAAAGCTTAAGGTAAAGTCTTCAATTTTTTGATTAAAAATTTCAGGGGGGACAATACCTAATGCCATCCCTGAAACTTCAATCGGAAAGAGTTTGTCTTTATGATTTAAGCTGAAAAACAAAGGTGCTTCGTGGCCAGCACGGGCAATCGTTAAAGAGTTTGTTTTTAAATTAATGATTCCTAAAGTTAGGGTGACAAACATACCAGGTCGCATGGTTTTTAATAATTCTTCATTGAGAAGTTTTAAAATATCGGCGGGCGAAGTCTTTTGTTTTACTAAATGCTTAAGGTGAGTTTGGCACATGGCCATAACAATGGATGCAGGAATGCCTTTTCCAGATACATCGGCTATTGCTACTCCAATCGAATCCGAATCTATTTCAAAAACATCATAAAGATCGCCTCCTATTTTTTGTGCAGGAAGATAATGAGCGGCAAATTCTAGGGGGATATCCTTGGGAAATTTAGAGGGTAGTAAAAGATTTTGAATGTTTTGTGCTAACTGTAAATCGAGATCAATTTTGTTTTTTTCAATTTGAAGTTGAATGGTCGTACTATTTTGAATGGCGAGGCCAACTTGATTGGCAAGCGATTGTAACAAAGAGAAATCCATTGAATCAAAAGGGACGCCGCTCAAAGGGTTGGCAACTGCAAGAATTGCAATGAGAGAGTCATCATAGGTTACAGGAGCAAGCATCAAGGAATGGATATGGAGAGCAGGGTCCTCATGCTGAATCACCCTTGGATCATTTTTAGCTCTGGAAATCAATATAGGTTTACCGGTTTTTGCC
>JAQCDT010000083.1 GCA_027620575.1 Verrucomicrobiota bacterium | reverse complement strand
CATACTCTATCACCAGACAGATAAGCCAATCTTCGCACAATTGATCGGAGAAAGTTTACCTGATTTAGAAAGAACCGTAGCAACTATATTTGAAAGAGAACTTCCCGTCACCGGAATCGATCTCAATATGGGTTGCCCTGCCCCTAAAGTTTACAAGAAAAATGTAGGCGGTGGCTTACTAAGAGATCCTGCCAAAATTGATCAAATCTTCAAATGCCTAAAAAACTCTATTCAAACTTTTTTCACGGTTAAGATGCGAATTGGGTTCGAAAGTGACCAACATTTTCACGAGATTCTTGAACTCATCAATACACATAAGGTTGAATTACTCAGTCTTCATGCTCGAACCGTCAAAGGTGGCTATAAAAGTGAAGTCCAATACGAATATATTGAAGAAGCCGCAAAAATTGTAAATTGCCCCGTGCTCGCCAACGGAAATATCACGTCCTATGAAAGTTCTGAAAAAGTCCTTAAAGAAACACACTGTAGAGGGGTGATGATTGGCCGGTCCTGCATTCGTAATCCATGGATATTTCGCCAAATAGAGGAACATCTTACTGGAAAACCTATTTTTGCCCCCACCTTCAAGGAGGTTCGAGGCTATATTGATGACCTATATCAATTGTCCAATCACTCTAATCAAGAGGAACGCTTTCGAATCAATTATTTAAAGAAATTCCTGAACTTTATTGGCATCAGTATCGATAGCGAAGGACAATTTCTCTACCAAGCCAGACGATGCAAAAGTAAAGCCGAGCTAGACTCCATTTGTGATCATTACTTAATCAACAACGGCCATTCGGAAAAAATTTATCCACTAGAGCCAATTGCGGGTCTTGTTGCCCGTCCCAATTGTGAAATCAAAAACACCTGCTCTTTATAGGCAAACCGTGCAAAGTTAAAATTGCTTAACTATTTTCGAAACGCTCTTTTAAAGCAGAAATTTGAGAAGCAATTTGCTCCAAGCTAGGCATACCAATTTGTTTTCTCGATTTTAAAGCACTCTCTAATGAAAAAACTGAGCCCCATTTTTCATCAATTCGCTCATCAATAGTTTTCACTTTATCATAAGGCAATTCGTCTAAAGGTAGCTTAAGCGTTTCAGATAGTTTGACTAAAGCACCTACAATATGATGAGCGTCCCTGAACGGAACTCCCTTAAGTACAAGATAGTCTACCACATCTGTGGCGAGCAATAAAGGATCGGAAACCGAATGCGCACAGCGAGATTCATTCACTGTGACATCCGAAAGCGTTGCAGCTGCCACCTTGAGCATAAGGCTAATTTGATCATAGGAATCAAATACAGGTACTTTATCTTCCTGCATATCACGATTATAGGTTAGCGGTAGCCCTTTCATCAATGTATACAAGGTCTGAGTATTGCCGATTAGTTTGGCTGATTTTCCTCTGATTAATTCAAACCCATCAGGATTTTTCTTTTGAGGCATGAGACTTGAACCTGTGGTGAAAGCATCAGGCAAACAAACAAATGCAAACTCTGAACTACTCCATAAAATAAAATCTTCAGATAAACGAGATAAGTGCATCCCAGTAATTGAACAGGCATTGGCAAATTCAATAAAGAGATCACGATCACTCACCGCATCCATACTGTTTTGAGTAATGATTGGACAACCCTCGTCATCCACAAAGCCCAATTTTTCAGCGACAAACAACCGATCAATGGGCAAAGTGCTTCCTGCGATTGCTCCTGAGCCCAAAGGACAGACATTGGCTGAATCCCACACGTTTGAGAAACGGTTCATATCCCGTATCAACATTTCCACATACGCTAATATATGGTGTGCAATTGGCACAGGCTGGGCTCTTTGCAAATGCGTATATCCCGGTATAATCACTTTGGCATTGGCTTCCGAAAATTTCAAACAGCTTTGCACGAGAGACTCGATATCCGCGATAATTGATACACAGGCATCTTTAAACCAAAGACGCATATCTGTAGCCACTTGATCGTTTCGACTTCTTGCAGTGTGTAATTTAAGCGCCTCGGGTGCGACTTCAACTAACGCTTGTTCGATATTCATATGAACATCTTCCAAATCAGAACGCCATTTAAATTCTTGTGATTCAATCGATTGTTCAACGGTATCCAAACCAGCCAAAATTGATTTTAATTCTGACTCATTTAAGATACCGACTTTTTCCAACATTGAAGCGTGTGCTCGACTGCATTCAATATCATAGAGCGCTAATCGACAGTCAAACGATACAGACTCCCCTATTTGTAACATTAAATCAGAAGGCTTGTCATCAAAACGTCCTCCCCAAGTAGCTTGTTGTTTATTTTTACTCATTATTTAATATTGAATCTAATTATCAATTATAGACATTCCAAAATATTCACAATCAAATACTTTGAGAATAATTGGCTAAGCAATTCTCAACAGACATACCTTTAGGAAAACAAGTTTTACCAATACATAATTGAAAATCGATTTCAGGATCAAAAAAGACAAAGCATCTTCGCCAAGGCTGCTTGAGCAATATTTGCCTCGCTGATTCAATATTGGACTCATCATTGGTTTTAATAACGGCAATTGAATCATATTGAGCAATGGCCTCTAAGCTACAGGCAATTGCACTGGCATGTTGTTTCGCTCCCTGAGAATAAAAGGAGCGTTCTTTAATTAAAATGGATTCATAGCCTGCATCGCCCGTTAAAGTATATAACTGCGAAAGGACATGCAAAACCATGGCATTGCCCGAAGGAGTTGCATTATCAAACCACTCTTTTCTACGAACAATCGGTGCCTCAGCATTCTTAGCGGTATAATAGAAACCTGATGCCGAAGAATCTCCAAAATGAGATTCAATATGGGCATAACAGGACTTTGCCTTATTTATGTAAGCTGAAGAAGCACCCGCCTCAAGCCAATCAACTTTCCCCGCAACCGCTAGCAAGGCCTGTGCATAATAAGCATAATCATGCAAAAAACCTGGGATTCGTTTGCTTGAATCTTCATAATACACCGAACTCAAAGAGAAGCCATCGGAATCAGTATGCGTCAAATTTGAATCGATGAAATCAACTATATGTCGAGCCTTTGCCACCCAATCCTTCCGATTAAGATAAAACCCTGCTTCCGCTAAAGCGGTCGCCAAAAGACAATTCCAAGCAGTTAAAACTTTATCGTCTCGAGTGGGTGAATTTCGGTTGTCTTCTCGAAAGTTGAGCAATGTTTTACGTGCCTCTTTTAAATTATCTCGCACCGCGTAATCTCCATCTTGTAAGGCTAGTACGGATCTATCATCTTCAAAATTTCCCTTTTGAGAAACACCATAAGCTAAAGAAAATGCTTTGCCTGAAGCAGGTCCTAAGACTTGTTCGATCGTTTCAAGATCCCAGACATAGGATTTTCCTTCTTCCCCATCCACATCTGCATCTAAAGCTGAGGCATACAATCCACAATCCAACAATAAATCCCGATCCAACCACTCCACAGTCTCTTCGACAATTGATCGATACAAAGGTGCTTCTGCAATTAAATAGGCTCTGACATAGCTCTCTAACAACAAGGCATTATCATAAAGCATTTTTTCAAAGTGCGGGACTAACCAATGGGCATCCACGCTATAACGAGAAAAACCGCCACCAATCTGATCATAAATACCACCATGAGCCATTGCCTTAAACGTTTGAGCGACCACGAAATCAATTCGATCCCGCAAAGCCTTGTCCGCTTCTTGATGGTCTCGCATCGACATCAAAAAATTTAATACCATTGCTTGAGGAAACTTAGGCGCCTGTCCAAATCCACCATATTGGTCATCGTGATTTCCACATATCCCCTGAGCCGCAATATTTAAATCAGCTAAATCAAAGTCCTTACTCCCACTACTCGAAGCACTGCTCGCTAATAAATTGCTCCGTATAGCCTCGGCATTTTCAGTTAATTCATCACGAGATTTTTGATAAAAGTCGGATATACGAACTAAAAGCTGTGGCCATGGAACCAGACCATTTCCTAGATCCTCTGGCGGAAAATAAGTACCACCAAAAAATGGACGACCATCTGGTAAACAAAACACATTTAAAGGCCAGCCTCCTCTTTGAATAATCATTTGCACTGCCTCCATATATACCTGATCCACGTCGGGTCTTTCTTCACGATCCACTTTGATACATATAAAGTGCTTGTTCATGATATCCGCAATATAGCTATCTTCAAAACACTCATGTGCCATGACATGGCACCAATGACATGAGGAATAGCCAATAGAAATCAAAATAGGCTTATCTTTCTCCTTGGCTAATTCAAACGCTTCTTCACCCCAAGCAAACCAGTGAACAGGATTATTCGCATGTTGCTTCAGATACAGGCTTGCTTCATTGGAAAGAGAATTCTTCATAGGTTTTACAATAATTTAGAAAAATAAATATGTCTATTGCATTGATACACCACAATCAATATACAATCTCAAATAATCAATAAAACTATGCCTAGAATCAAAATTCTCAGTGATCGTGTAGCGAATCAAATTGCAGCTGGAGAAGTTATTGAAAGACCCGTAGCTGTGATTAAAGAGTTGGTTGAAAATAGCATAGATGCACAAGCCAATAAAATTGCCATTGAAATTAATAATGGGGGCAAGTCCTTGATAAAGATTTCGGACAATGGAATTGGCATGAATGAAGATGATGCACTGCTCTCATTAGAACGTCATGCGACTAGCAAATTAAGGGAAGCGAATGACCTCAATCAAATTACAAGTTTTGGCTTTCGAGGTGAAGCCTTACCCTCGATCGCTTCGGTTTCACAATTCACTTTGAAGACACGGACAAAAGACTCGATCGAAGGTGTAGAAATCAATGTAACCGCAGGAAAATTATTGAGCCAAAAAGCCTGCGGCATGCCTCATGGAACGATTATTGAGGTGAGAAATTTGTTCACTGGGGTGCCTGCTCGAAGAAAATTCCTTAAAACTGAAAACACCGAATCGGCCCACATATATTTTGCAGTCCGTCTTTTTGCTTTGGCCCATCCCCATATCGCTTTCGAACTGATCGATACGGGTAAAGTTATTTTGAAATCGGCTGCCTGCAATAGTTTGAATGATCGAATCAGCGAAATATGGAATCGTAATATCGCCAAAGATTTATTACCGATATCGGCAGAAGATGAAAATGCGAATTTAAAAATAAGTGGTTTAATTGCGAAAGTCGGAATTGATCGTTCCACTCGCAGGGAAATGATCTTCTTTGTGAATAATCGACCCGTTGATAATCGCACCCTATCCTATGCAGTACTTGACGCCTACATGGGGAAAATACCCAAAGGACGTTTCCCAATTGTCTTTCTATTTTTAACCATCGATCCCAAAGATGTTGACGTAAATATACACCCAACAAAAAAGGAAATCCGCTTTCGAGATGAAGCGTGTGTGCGTCAATTTACACTACAAGCTATTCACGAAAAATTAGAGGCCTCTAATCCACATTTAATTCATAAACAACCCAGCGCTTCATCTGAATTTCCTGTACCGACGCCCAC
>JAQCDT010000082.1 GCA_027620575.1 Verrucomicrobiota bacterium | reverse complement strand
TCATCTTCAGCATGGTTTATGTCGTTACAAAGAAGTGACTCAAATTAAGGTTAATGGAAATACTTCAGAAGTCATAACTGTAGAATTTGACCAATCAATGATTTTACATGTTCCAATTCGGGAGGCACATTTATTAACTCGCTATCTTAGTTTTTCAAAAAAGAAACCAAAGTTAGCCAAAATCGGATCTACGCAATGGATAAAGACTCGAACGAATGCCGAGTATGCTACTTTTGATTATGCATCCAAATTACTGAAAATTAATGCAGAAAGATCCTATGCAGATGGCTTTGCCTTTCCTCCCGATCATCCTTGGCAGTCACTCTTTGAAGCTGAATTTCCATATACCGAGACAAGGGATCAATTACTGGCCATTGAAGATACCAAAAGAGATATGGAATCCAACAAGCCAATGGATCGCTTGATCTGCGGCGACGTAGGTTATGGTAAAACAGAGGTAGCAATAAGAGCGGCATTTAAAGCAATCAATGCAGGAAAACAGGTGGCAATTTTAGTACCAACCACTGTTTTGTGTCAGCAACACTTCCTTACTTTTACGGAACGATTTAAAGAATTCCCAGTGGCAATTAATTGCGTGAGTGGATTTTACTCAAATTATAAAAACAAACGAATCCTATCCGAAGTGAGTGAAGGGAAAGTTGATTTAATCATCGGCACTCATCGCCTATTGAGCAAGGATGTGCACTTTCATAATTTAGGCTTGCTGATCGTTGATGAAGAACAGCGCTTTGGAGTGAAACAAAAAGAAAAAGTTAAAGAAATTGCTAATAACATAGACATCTTAACACTCACTGCTACGCCAATTCCTCGAACCTTACATCTTGCCTTGTCGGGGGCTCGCTCAATGAGTGTCATTGAGAGCCCGCCTCTCGAGAGAAAGCCAATTGAAACAATTGTCAAAAGCTATGATTTAAATCTTATAAAAAAAGCCATTCGTTTCGAAGCAGATCGAAATGGTCAGGTTTTTTATTTGCACAATCGTGTAGAATCCATCGAGTCCGTGGCCAGTCGTCTTCGTGATCAACTCCCTGATTTAAAAATAGCGGTCGGGCATGGTCAGATGGACGAAGGTGTTTTGGAAAAGATTATGATTGAGTTCATTAATGGTCATATCGACGTCCTCGTATGCACAACCATTATTGAATCAGGAATAGATGTACCCAATTGTAATACATTGATCATAGAGGGAGCTGATCGATTTGGCCTTGCCCAACTGTATCAGATAAGAGGTCGTGTGGGGCGATTCACCAAGCAAGCTTATGCATATTTATTTCTGCATAGACATGTCGCATTAGTTGAAGCAGCTCATAAGCGTTTAAGTACATTAAAACAATACAATCAACTAGGGGCGGGATTCAAAATTGCTATGCGTGATTTAGAGTTGAGAGGTGCTGGTAATATTTTAGGAGCAGAACAAAGCGGACATATTTCAACGATTGGATTCGAACTCTATTGCCAATTACTCAAAGAAAGTGTCGCTCGCCTAAAAAATGAGCCACACTCAAATAGAATAACTGCTGATGTAAATCTCGATTTTATTATTTATGGTGAACCCACGGATGACAAAGCATCTCCCAAAAGGCTGCCAAGAGAATTAATTAAACAAACCGAAGATGTGCAGGCTGTATCGTACGCTTCCATTCCTCGTAATTACATCGCCGAATCTAGTATACGAATCCATTTTCATCGAGCCTTATCGATGGCTAAAGAGATAAAGGAAATACAAGATATTCAAAAAGAGTTAATCGATCGATTTGGCCCTATTCCTCTGTCGCTTTCTATTTTACTCAAGGTACATACCATTCGTATTTTAGCAGAAATAGCGGGATTTAAGTCGATTCAAAGCGAATCCAATCGCTTAATGTGTCTATACGCACATACTCAAAAAGAATATTATAAGATTGGTGCACGATTTCCTCGCTTGACCCAAAAGGCGACTAAACTAAGGTTGAACGAGATTCAAAATTTTCTTAAAAAAACGAAGAAACAGTAATGCGATTTCATAGATACATCTTTTTAGTTTTAATAGCATCGAGCCTTATGGTTCATGCAAACACTTCGCCTGATCAAGAACAAAAACTGCATCTAGGAAATGGAATCGCTGCGATTGCCGAAGGTGAAATTATCACTTTTGAACAATTAAGAAAATCACTCGATCCGATGGTGCCCAAGTTGCGCTTACAGGCTAATAGCGAAGCAGAGTTCACTCAACTCATTGATAAAGTCAGTAAGGATATTTTGCAAAATATAATCGATCGTATCATCATTGTCAAAGAAGCCTACAACCAAGGAATTCAAATCCCACCCTCTTACATTGATGGTGAATATGAATCGATCATTAAAACTGATTTCAATGGAAATCGTAGCCAATTTTTAGCTTATTTGAATTCTACTGGCCAAACGCAAGATGAATTTAGGGAAGAGTTAAAAAGAAATATTATTGTGAATGTAATGCAGTCACAAAATCGTAAAAAGCAGTCTCAAATCAGCCCAGAAAAAATTGAAGACTTTTATGTGAAGAATAAAATTCGTTTTTATCAACCAGAGTTAATCCACTTAAAACAGATTATTTTAAT
The DNA here is from genome assembly GCA_027620575.1 of Verrucomicrobiota bacterium. GTDB lineage: Bacteria > Verrucomicrobiota > Verrucomicrobiia > Opitutales > Coraliomargaritaceae. Next base: position 2,978 of record JAQCDT010000082.1, on the reverse strand, counting down.
TCCAAAGTCTGGAGAAACTATGGAAACTGTTTTAGAGACAGCTAATGAAATCGTACGACAGTTAGATGCGGGGAAGCCGATTCATTCTTTAGCTAATACTTATGGTGACAAAACATTTAATCGAGCTAATGGAGATTGGGGATGGATCAAACGCGAAGATTTGAGGTCTGAATTGTCTGAAGTAGCTTTTGATTTGAACATTGGTGAGTACACTCAGCCTATACAATTAGGTGAGGCCGTATTCATTCTCTATGCAGAGAATATTCAGAATGAGAAAATCCAACCTATATCACAAGTTCGAGATTTGATAGAAACTAATCTCAGCCGTGAGATTGCCCAAAAGGCACTTGATGAATGGTTAGAGGACTTGCGATCAAAGGCCTACGTACGCTATTTCCTATAGTCGATGTAGGATTCTACTTAAGATTCTTTTTTGGGAAATAAAATCGATTTTTCTCCAAATTTTGAACCAGCTAGTTGGTTGCTCCATTTTAATTGATCCCCAAATAGCTCGACTGAATTTTGTCCTAGACTGTTCAAGATCTTTTCTGAAATCTCAGGCATTACTGGCTGCAATAAAATAGAAGACACCCTCAGTCCTTCAGACATAGTTGCTAACGTAGTCGAAAGTCTAAGTTTATCTGTAGCATCTTCAGACTTTGCGAGTTTCCAGGGTGCTCTTGCCTCAGTATAGCGATTTAATTCTCTAATAAAACTGAATATTCTTTCGAGTGCTTTATGAAATTGAAATGTATCATATAGCTCAAAAATCTCTGAATGAAGTTTTTCCCAATGATCTTGTACAACCTTCTCCTCATCTTCAATGATTTCTGAATTTGGAATAATACCTCCAGCGAAACGATGGCCCATGTTTAAGAGACGGCTCACCAGATTTCCTAAGTCATTGGCTAAATCTGAATTGTAGCGTTTCTGAAATAATTCTTCGGAAAAATCACTATCCTGGCCCACATTCATTTCAGAAATGACAAAATAACGAAAAGCGTCGGCACCGAATGCATCAATCAAATCAAGTGGATTGACGACCTGTCCTTCAGATTTTGACATTTTTGATCCCGAGCTTAGCCACCATCCATGGACTAAATAGTGTTTGGGCAAAGGAATATCGAGTGCCTTGAGCATGATGGGCCAGTAAACTGCGTGCGGTGGTGATAGAATATCTTTACCAATGACATGATAATCGGCCGGCCAATATTCATCAAAGCTATCTGTACCATAACCCGCAGCCGTAATGTAGTTCACTAAAGCATCAAACCAAACATATGTTACAAAATCCGTATCAAATGGAAGTTCAATTCCCCAAGAAAGTCTTTCTTTGGGGCGAGATATACATAAATCATTTAAAGGTTCTTTAAGAAAATTAAGGACATCAGCACTACGAAACCGTGGGTAAATTAAAGATTCATTGGAACGAATCGTATCAATTAACCAATCTTGGTATTCAGATAACTTAAAGAAATAATTGCTTTCCGTAATTTCTACAACATCACCGAAAAATGCAGGCCATTCGCCATTAACCTTTTCTTTTTCAGTAACAAACTGCTCTTGGCGCACACTATAGTATCCATTATAATCGGCTTTATAAATTTTGCCTTCATCAAACAGTTTTTGTAATAAAGTTTGAACCACCTTTTTATGCCTTGTTTCAGTTGTACGTATATAATCGTCATTACTGATATTCAGCTGTTCGCATAAGGTTTGAAATTCTCCAGCTAATGAATCGCAGATTTCAATCGGCTCAATCCCCTTTTTCTGGGCACTCATTTGTACTTTCTGTCCATGCTCATCCAATCCAGTAACAAAATGAACCGGAATTCCTGAAAGTCGTTTATAGCGGGCGATTACATCTGTAAGAATTTTTTCATAGGCATGCCCAATGTGCGGGGAGCCATTTGCATAATCAATCGCTGTAGTGATTAAAAATCGTTTACTCATAAACTGTGAAGCATTCGTCAGATTTTAAGGAAGCCAAGGATATTTTTTAAAATTTGGCTTTCGCTTATCATTCCAAGCTTTTCGGCCCTCTTCTCCCTCTTCGGTAAGGTAGTACAATAAGGTAGCATTACCTGCTAATTCTTGGATTCCTTGTTGCCCATCAATGTCCGCATTAAATGAAGATTTTAAACAGCGTATTGCTAGTGGACTGTGCTCCATAATCTTATGCGCCCACTCTATCCCCTCTTTTTCGAGTGAATCATAAGGCACTACCTTATTCACTAAGCCCATATTAAGTGCTTCTTCTGCTGTATATTGCTTGCATAGGTACCATATTTCTCGCGCTTTTTTCTGTCCTACTATGTGTGCTAAATAACTCGCTCCAAATCCGCCATCAAAGCTTCCTACTTTCGGACCGGTTTGTCCAAAAATTGCATTATCTGCTGCAATTGTTAAATCACACACTACATGAAGAACGTGGCCACCGCCAATTGCATAGCCAGCTACCAATGCGATGACAACTTTAGGCATTGATCGAATTAATTTCTGAAGTTCCAAAACATTTAAGCGAGGGACTCCATCAGAACCAATATACCCACCTTTCTGTTCGCCTCGGATCTTTTGATCACCACCTGAACAGAATGCAAATTTGCCGTCAGTTTGAGGATTGAAACCTGTGAGCAAAACTACACCGATACGACTATCATCTCGAGCATCAGAGAATGCATCGATCATTTCTTGAATCGTATCAGGAGTGAATGCATTTCTTCTGTGAGGTCGATTGATGGTAACTTTAGCTACTCCATCACTCTTTTCATACAAGATATCTTTGTAATCTTTTACTGTTTCCCAATTCATAATGTTTGTAGGCTATTATCTAAACTTATTTATTTGATTGTAGGTCTCTACATCATTCTTCCTATTCGTTTTTATTTCAACAACTTTTAATCCACCACCCTTTATCCCTTGAATAGCACTGATTAGACTGTCTTCATTATCTACATACTCATAATTTACAGAATGAG
>JAQCDT010000081.1 GCA_027620575.1 Verrucomicrobiota bacterium | reverse complement strand
AAAATATTAGTATAAGAATTTTAAAAAGATATATATTATGAGTACATCTGGAAAAATAGTTCAAGTTATTGGAGCGGTGATCGATATCGCATTCGCAGAAGAGAATGTTCCGAACATCTTAGACGCTATCGTGGTAGATTTCACAGTGAATGGCGAAACGAAGCAATTGGTTTTAGAGGTCCAGCAACATATTGGTGAAGGCGTGGTGCGTGCAGTGGCTATGTCATCAACGGATGGATTAAAGCGTGGGATGGAAGTCAAGAATACAGGCGCTCCGATCAGTGTGCCCGTCGGCGAAGCAGTGTTAGGTCGAATTTTTGATGTGACTGGTAATACAGTGGACGAAAAAGGCCCGGTTAAAACAGAGGAACGCCGTCCGATTCATCGTGGTGCCCCTGAATTGATTGATCAAGCGACTGAAGCAGAAATTTTAGAAACAGGCATCAAGGTGATCGATTTGATCTGCCCATTCACTAAGGGTGGTAAAGTTGGAGCGTTTGGTGGTGCCGGTGTGGGTAAGACAGTTGTTATCATGGAATTGATTAACAATATCGCCAAGGCACATGGTGGTTATTCTATATTCGCTGGTGTGGGTGAACGTTCTCGTGAGGGGAATGATTTGTATCATGAAATGTCTGATGCAGGTGTTATCGACCAAGAGAACATTGAAAATTCAAAAGTGGCCTTGGTTTATGGTCAGATGAATGAACCGCCAGGTGCTCGTATGCGTGTGGCTTTGTCAGGTTTGACAATGGCTGAATATTTCAGAGATGAGAAAAACCAAGACGTTCTTTTGTTCGTGGATAATATTTTCCGTTTCTCTCAAGCGGGTGCTGAGGTGTCCGCTCTGTTAGGTCGTTCGCCTTCAGCGGTGGGGTACCAACCAACACTTTCTCAAGAAATGGGTAACCTACAAGAGCGTATCACTTCGACCAAGAAAGGTTCAATTACCTCTTTCCAAGCGGTGTATGTTCCGGCGGATGATTTGACGGACCCTGCGCCTGCAAATACTTTCGCTCACTTGGATTCAACAATCGTTCTTGAGCGTTCAATTGCTGAGTTAGGTATTTATCCAGCGGTGGATCCTTTGGCTTCAATTTCAAATGCATTAGACCCAGCAATTGTTGGTGAAGAGCATTATCAAGTGGCTCGTGGTGTACAAAATGTGCTTCAACGCTACAAGGATTTACAAGATATCATTGCGATTCTTGGATTGGACGAACTTTCTCCGGAAGATAAGCAAATTGTTTATCGTGCGAGAAAAGTGCAGAAATTCTTATCACAACCATTCCACGTTGCGGAAGTCTTCACAGGTATTTCGGGCCAGTATGTATCCGTTGCCGATACCATTAAGGGATTCAAAATGATTCTTGATGGTGAGTGTGACGAAATGGCTGAAAATGATTTATATATGATTGGTTCGCTGGATTCAGCTTCCGAAAATGCTAACGCATAAATCATCGACTCTATGCTAAAGCTAGAAATCATATCCCCGAAAGAAAAAGTTTTCTCGACTGAAGCGAAACAGGTTGTTTTGCCAACAGAATCGGGGGAGATAGGCTTATTGACGGGCCATATTCCTATGGTGACTCAATTGAAATTAGGGGCTTTGAAAGTGATCAATGATTCAAGCCAAGAGATATTTGCGATCAAGGGGGGCTTTGCCCAATTAGTTTCAGACACAATTTCTATACTTACCGACGAAGCCGTAGCGGCTAGTGATTTAGAAGCCTCGGAAATTGAGCAATCAATCAATGCTGTGGAAAAGAAATTAGCTGATTCTGAATCTGCTTCCGAAAAACAAAGCCTTTCAAAACGATTGAAGTTTTATCAATTACAAGAATCTTTGTTAGCCCAACGCTCATAGGCAACAGCGAGTCCGATCAAGGTAATGTGATCGACAAATTGGGTTTTCCCTACCCAGTCTTGGGTTAAGTTGGCGATGCTGCCACCAGTCGATAAAACGATGGGCTCTTTTACATGCGCCTCTTTCATGGTATTTAAAATGTGCTCCAAAAGTGCATCAACCATACCGGAAAAGCCAACAGAAACACCGAGTTGCATTGCTTGAACGGTGGATTTTCCGAAGCTACCTGTGACTGAGCCAAGTGCTTCAGTATCTAATTCGGGCAAGAGAGCCGTTTGCTCATTAAGATAGCGAGTCATGAGTTCAAAGCCCGGGGCAATAATCCCACCTTCATAGCCTTTTTCGCTAACAACATCTAAGGTAATCGCTGTGCCTAGGTCAATAATCACCGCTGGGATAGAAAAGTATGTTTGTGCAGTGAGTGCATTGGCGATGCGATCGTGTCCTATTTCTTCGGGTTTTGGATAATGTAACTCCAGATCTATGAGTGTTTGGTCTGTGAGCTGGTATACGGGGATTTCTAAATTTAAAAGAGATCTTAATCGGTCATTTAAATCAGGAACCACCGAACAGAAAGATACTGCCGATACGGAATGCTTTTCAATGAGCGTGTGAAATTCTTTGATATAATGTAGATCTTCTTTCAGTCGCTTAGTGGGAAACGAATTTGCATCCGTAACGTCCATTTTTTCAACAATGGCGTAGTTCAAATTAGTATTCCCTATATCAATGCAGAGTATGTTCATTGCTTCAAAGTGACATCCCCAGAATGTACAGACTGTATTGTTCCATTATTTTTTTTGACTTGTAAAGCTCCGTATGAATTTATGCCGAGCGCTACCCCAGACACTTTTTGCCCATTTTCTGTGAGTGTAATTGCCTGGCCTTTTAAATAGTCAAAAGTATCCCATGCGGAGCTTAAAGAGTCTAGGTCGCTTGCTTCTATGCACTTATTATAAGCTCGAACGGTCGCCTGTATAATTTCGATACTCAAGGAATTCATATCATAGGATTGGTTGGTTTCTGCACGCAAACTAGTTGCAATAGACTTAATTTCTTCTGGAAAAGTGGTTGAAGTACTATTGATATTTAAGCCTAGCCCTAAAATAATTGTATGCATGCGGTCACTATCAATTCTTGCTTCAGTGAGAATTCCTGAAACCTTTTTTCCATTACAGTACAGGTCGTTTGGCCATTTAATTTTTAAATCGAGAGTCGGAATCAATGCCTTGAGTGATCGGCATACTTCAATCCCTGCCCATAAAGTGAAGCTTTGTAACTTTTCTGGCGGGGTATTGGGCGAAAACATAATTGAACAGTAAAGATTTTGGTTCGCTTGGCTATGCCACTTGCGTCCAAGTCGACCCTTACCGGCCGTTTGCTTATGAGAGAATACGGCAAAAGGGGGAAGTGTTCCATTTGAAAAAAGGCGTTCTGCTTCAAGGTTTGTACTATCGACAGAAGGGTAAAAGAAGAGTTTAAAATTTTCTGGCAATTGCTTGCCATAGGTGTGCAAAAGTTGAGGCGTGAGCTTTTTGGGAAGTTTTTCCAAATAGTATCCTCGATTGGAGATGGCCTTAATTTTAAAGCCAGAGCTCTTTAGTTGATCCATTTTTGTATGAATCGTGGTTCGTGAAATTCCTATCGATTGGGCTAAAGTATTACCAGAAACATAATCGTCTGCATCCATTAGCGTTTCCAAGATGGCTATCTCAGTTAGGTCAATTGCGACTGCTTGGGTTTGTTTGCTGATTTTTTTCATCACAACCAATCCAATCCAATGTCAACCCATTGACTTTGATGTATGGGCGCACCTGTTGATATAAAATCAAGTCCGAGGGATTTCAAATCCGCTAAATGATCGAGTGTGATGCCTCCGCTAGCTTCTGTGAAGGCTTCACGATCAATTATTCGAATCGCTTCCTGGAGATCGCTTATGGAAAAATTATCGAGTAAGATACAATCGGGGTTTGTGGCTAAGACCGATTCGAGTTGTTCTAAGGAATCGATTTCAATTTGAATCGGTAGCTCTGGAAAGCGAGACCGTAGGTTTTTGAGATGTTCGGCTAAGCTAAGGGCTTTATTGGATTCAAGCACAGCTAGATGGTTGTCCTTTAACATAATACGATCATATAAGCCATAGCGATGATTATAAGCTCCGCCACACACAAAGGCGTACTTCTCTAAGATTCGATAAAGTGGTGTGGTTTTTCGTGTGTCTAATAGGCGAGTGTCTGAATCGCTTAAACAATCACTAAAGGTTTTGGTAGTCGTAGCGATACCACTCAGATATTGAAGAAAATTCAGTAGGATACGTTCTGCTTGAAGTAAGCTTTTTGAAGGACCTTCTAAAATTCCAAATGATTGGCCGTCTGCAATAGATTCTCCATCCTGATGGTTTGTTTGGAAAGTTAAAGAAGGGTCGTAGTGCTCTAATATTAAGGGCACCAAGGGAAGTCCACAAAGTGTGAATGGTTGACGAGCAACAAGAGCCGCTTTCCCTTTATCTGCATTTGGAATGATTTCTGAAGTAACGTCTAAAGGATGGTTAAGTGCGTCGGTTAATCCTAAGCCAGACATATCTTCAGACTTTGCTTGGCTGATTATTGAGTGAATGTATTTTAAATCAATTCTGCTCCAAGTAAGTTTTTGGCTTAGAGCATTCTTTGTGAATCGTGAAGGCATAGTGAGGGTCAATCGGATTGATTCAGCGCAAGCGTGCAACTTCTTTTCTATAAATTTCAAGCACCGCTTCAAGGTCTGCGGATTTGGACTGACTGATTATCGTATAATCATAATGCTTTTCTTCTTTCATTTCTGAGCGTGCAACAGTTAACCTTCGTTCAATTTCTTCCTCAGAATCCGTGCCTCGATTTTGCAAGCGAGTATTCAATTCCTCTAAAGAGGGTGGCATGATGAAAATACTTACGAGATGCCCATTCAAGGCTTCGTCTTCAGAAGCTTTTTCCGTAATGGTTTTTGCCCCCTGCACATCGATATTCAAAAGAAGATTTTCACCTGCCAAGATGGGCGTTAGGATATCGGCTTTTTGTGTCCCATAGTAATTACTATGAACCGTGGCGTATTCATAAAAAGCATCTTCTTTGATTTTTATTTTAAAATCTTCAGGGCTTAAAAAATGATAATCAAGTCCATCGACTTCGCCTTGTCGTGGGCTCCGGGTGGTAGAGGTAACGATTCTTTTTAACGATTCTTTCTCCATAAGCCCATCGCAGATAGTTGTCTTCCCACTTCCAGCTGGACCTGAAATAATGAATAATACCCCCTTGCCTGTAGCGTTTGTTGACATCTTAATAATTCAAAGCGACATAACCGAGTACAGCCCCATAAAAGCAAAGTAGATAGCCAAGAATTTGTACGCGAATTTGTTGTTTAAAAAACCAATCGATTATATCTCGAAGCAGGTAGGGACTTGCTCCTAAGATAAAAACAAAGAGGATGGCGCAATAAACAAAGCTGACTAAAAATAAACGTGATGAAGGATCTTGCATATAAGCCGCATCTAATAAGCTATCGGCAATCAGTAAAGTTAAGCCAGCTAGTGCACGCACCCCCAAAAAATCAGGGACAAAATAAAATGAAGTGATTGTGATGGTTAAAAAAATGGCTAATAAAATGGTTTTATAATCACCAAAATCAGCGGGCCCTAAATTATTAATTTTTAATGAGAACCAAATCATAGCCGTTGCCATTAAAATATAGGTAGCGGTTCTTGATCGTGGAAATGCGGTTAAAAAATTACGT
>JAQCDT010000080.1 GCA_027620575.1 Verrucomicrobiota bacterium | reverse complement strand
GATTTGTGTAAGACGGGTCTGTATTTCTTTCATCGTCTCTTATAACTAAATAGCCGTGTTCTTGATTAAGGTAAGTGATGAAAAAATTAAGAAAGAGTTTTTTAACGGTATCTTGATAAAGGTCCGCTTGAGTTTTAGACACCCATCCATCTCTCATTGCTTGTAGAATGATGCTGATTGAGCACATTTGACTGTAAGCACCAATGGAGCGACCATAGCTCCAACCAGTCCCGTCTTGTCGAACCATATCAGGAATCAGTTTTAAATATTTTTCTGCTTTAGTCCTAAGGCTGGCTAATTTTCGCTCTCTTAAATTAATGTTAGCATGTAACTGTAAAGCTTGGCGAATGAAGACAAATGAAGATACGCCGTAAATGTCAAAAGTGCCCGATAACTTATTGGTATCACCATCTACATCATCAAAGTATCCTGCAGAAGAATTTTCTTCAATTCGTTCTAGGAAGCGATCGATTAATTTACCAGTCTCATCTTTTTTTGAAAGACCCACGCTGTAACGAGTGACTGATTTGCCAATGTTAAAGGCTTGGAAATGGTTGTTGTAATCATTTCTTTCCAATAATTGCTCGTCTAATTGTAAGCGAGTCGGTTCGAGTAAACGCTCCCAAATAGGATTTCTATCTTTTGCTGAACCAAAGGAAAGCAAACCAAGGCTGGCGAAAGCAAGTCCTCCTTCATGGCTTTCAGGTGAAAAAGCTTGTGCGGTGATGGTACGAGCAGCGAGATCATATAGATTATGTCCGTCTAGGGTGTCCTCATTGGTCGCTCTAAAATATTCACCAATTGCAAATGCAGCATGTCCTGATTCTTGGCCTGTCGCAGCCTCGTTCGGGAAAGGGCTTATTGTTCCGTTGTCTTCAATAGCGTCTAGATTCTGGCTTAAAATCGAACGTGCCATATCTAAACATTGTTCTGCAAAATTCTCCATAGTTATGTCTTATATATTGATGCTCTTATATTTTGATGAATTTCTCGTTGTTTATGTCAACTGGGTATTTGTTAATTTAAGATCTTTTTTAATTCTTATGATTGACGGTATATAATAAAAACAAAAAATAGTCTTATAAATTACATTAAATTATTCTCAATGGAAAGCTTATCCCAAGAAAATAGAAAATTCAGCCCCGTTCCTCAATTTGTAAAGCAGGCGAAAATATCCGGAATGGATGCCTACCAAGAGCAATATCAGCAAAGTATCGAAAACCCTATTAAGTATTGGTCGGAAGTTGCCAATGAGCTTCATTGGTTTAAGCCTTGGGACAAGGTTCTTGATGACTCAAATGCACCTTTTTATCAATGGTACACTCATGCAAAAACAAACATTAGCTATAATTGTCTCGATCGACAAGTTGAAGCAGGCAAAGGTGATAAGGTGGCTTTTCATTGGGAAGGTGAGCCTGGAGATAAAAAGGCGTTTACCTATCAAGAGCTTCTAAATGAAGTCTGCCGATTTTCTAATGTTTTAAAATCATTTGGAGTGCAAAAAGGAGATCGAATTGCTCTCTACTTGCCAATGATTCCTGAATTGATTTTTGCCGTCTTGGCCTGTGCGAGAATCGGTGCGGTTCATTCGGTAATCTTTGCGGGGTTTTCATCTGAATCAATAGGCGATCGTATTGAAGATTGTCAGGCACGAATGCTAATTACTGCAGATGGGGGATATCGAAGGGGCAAGATACTTGAATTGAAAAAAATCGTTGATGAAGGGATTGCACAGTGTGATTCAATCAGTGAAGTACTTGTTATCAAGCGTGGAGGTGATGTAGCAATTGATTGTCCGATGACAAAGGGTCGAGATTTTTGGTATGATACTGTAAGTGCAGAGTGTACGACTGAATGTCCTGCTGAAGAAATGGATTCTGAAGACCTCTTATTCTTACTTTATACAAGTGGTACTACGGGCAAACCTAAAGGCATTATGCATACAACTGGAGGATACCAAGTATTTAGCTATATTACATCAAAATATGTTTTCGATCTGAATGATGAAGATGTGTACTGGTGTACGGCTGATGTAGGTTGGATTACCGGACACACTTATATTGTCTATGGTATTTTACAGAATGGAGCGACCCAAGTTATTTATGAAGGGGCGCCAAACCATCCCGATCCTGCTCGTTTTTGGAATTTAATTGAAGACTATAAAGTCACTATTTTTTATACCGCACCGACTGCAATACGTGCCTTTATGAAATGGGGCGACCATTGGTTAGAAGGCAAAGATTTAAGTAGCTTGAGATTATTGGGTACGGTTGGAGAACCAATAAATCCTGAAGCTTGGATGTGGTACCATGAAAAAATTGGTGCTTCAAGATGTCCGATTGTTGATACTTGGTGGCAAACTGAAACTGGCGGCCATTTACTCACTCCAATACCCGGAGCCATTCCAACAAAACCCGGTTGTGCTACGGTTCCATTTTTTGGAATCGAACCATTGGTCTTAAATGAGGAAGGTGACGCAGTAGATGTTGGTATTTTAGCGATTAAAAATCCATGGCCAGGAATGCTTCGTGGCATTTATGGAGATCAGCAGCGTTATATTGATACGTATTGGAGCAAGTGGAATGGACGGCATTATTTCCCCGGAGATGGAGCTCGAATCGACGAAGATGGCTATTATTGGATATTAGGCCGTGTTGATGACGTAGTGAATGTGTCGGGACATAGAATTGGAACTGCCGAATTAGAGAGCATATTTGTTGAGCATGAAAGTATAGCTGAAGCGGCTGTTATTGGAATTAAGCATGAAATTAAAGGTCAAGGTTTATTAGCCTTTGCTACAGTCATTCAAGGAAAGTCTGCCGATGAACAATTGCAAAAAGATTTGATTGAATTGGTGGATAAACGGATTGGTAAATTTGCTCGCCCAGAAAAAATTATATTTTCTTCAGATTTACCTAAAACTCGATCCGGCAAAATTATGCGTCGCTTATTAAGATCAATCGCCGACGGAGGAGACCTAGGGAATATAACAACTTTAGCCGACCCATCGATCGTCGACGAGATTCAGAAGCAGTTTAATCAATAAATGAATTTATCGAATTTGTAAGCTAGACAAACAACAAACTTCACACACTCTATCCATAAAATCATATGAAAATATTTTTAAACAATCAGCTAGTCGATGCAGAGGATGCAAAAATTTCCGTGTTTGATCATGGTTTATTGTATGGTGATGGTGTGTTTGAAGGAATTCGCCTCTACAATAAATGTATCTTTAAATTAGAAGAACACTTAATCCGACTGGAAATGTCAGCCAAAGCATTAATGTTGGACATTCCTATGGATAGGGAAGCATTAACGAAGGCGGTTTGTGATACTTGTAAAGCAAACGGACTCGAAAATGGGTACATCCGCTTAGTTGTGACTCGTGGCGTTGGCAATTTAGGATTATCCATTAAAAATTGTAATCAGCCTCAAATCATCATTATTGCTGATAATATTCAATTATATCCTAAAGAATATTATGAGAAAGGGCTAAAAATTATCACTGTTCCTACACGAAGAAATAATTCTGCCGCCTTACCTCCTATGATTAAGTCACTGAATTATTTAAATAATATTTTAGCGAAGATTGAGGCTCAAAATTTAGGTTACCAAGAAGCGATTATGTTGAATGATCAAGGTTATGTTGCTGAGTGTACGGGCGATAATATATTTATGCTAAAGGATGGCGTTATTTATACTCCTAAGATTGCCTCTGGTTCGCTTAAGGGCATCACTCGTGAAGTCGTTATTGATATTGCCAAAGAACTTGAGATTGAACTCATCGAAACTGAAATGACTCGTTACGATACTTGGATTGCGGACGAAATGTTTTTAACAGGTACGGCCGCAGAATTAATTCCAATTGTTGAGGTAGATTCTCGAAAAATAGGCAATGGCGAACCTGGAAAGGTAACGGCAAAGTTTCTTGAGATATTTCAGACAAAGGTCATCAAAGATGGCGTGTGCCTATAATTATCATAAAGCGACTTATTTGTGCCTGATTGAATTTGGATTGGCACACTAATTGCCAAGTATTTTGTAAATCTATCGTTTTTTTTTGCGATTTATTTAATTTTTTTTATTTTAGAATTATGTCCAACAAACTTAAATGCAGTCTTTGTGATGCGTACGCTACCGTACATCTGACTCAGATCATTAATAATCAAATACAAAAAATTGATTTGTGTGAAAGTTGTGCACAAAAGAAGGGTGTGACTGACTCTGAAGGCTTTTCTTTAGCAGAAATGCTCTCAAATGCTGACTATCAACCCAACACGCTCCAAGAAAGCTGTCAGGCATGCGGATTAACTTTAGCTGAATTTAAAAAATCAGGTCGTTTTGGTTGCGCCTTATGTTACGACAGCTTTGAGTCAGTTCTAAAGCCTATACTCGAAGAAATGCACTTAGGAAACGAACATGTGGGTAAACTACCTGTCAGGTGCTTAAAAGGTATTTGTAAAGAGGAACAAATCAAAACTCTCAAAGAAAAGCTAGAAAGTGCGATCAAATGTGAGGCCTACGAAGATGCAGCCCTCTATCGTGATGAGTTAGATGCTTTGATGAAATCTTCCGAAGACGTTTAAAACGATAAATGATCTATGATTGAAGAATTGATAAAAAAGGCTTCCTCTAAAAGTGCTAAAACGGTTTCTAAGACCTCTTCAGTTGTCATCAGTTCTCGTTTAAGGCTCGCTCGAAATCTAAAAGATTGTCCATTTCCCAATCGTGCCAGTATAGCACAGAGGTGTGACATTTTGTCTAATATTGAGTCAGTTTTAAACGAAATTTCTTACATGAAGAAAGGCTATTTTTTCAAAATGGAAGCATTAAGTTCACTTGAAAAAAAGATGTTGGTAGAGCGACACTGGATAAGCAGAGAGTTATCCGAAATTGATGAAGGGTCAGCGGTTTCAATTTCAAGTGATCAGTTATGTTCTGTGATGATCAATGAAGAAGATCATTTGAGAATTCAATTTATCAAAAATGGATTTAATTTAAATGCGTTATGGAAAACAGTGAATGATTTCGATGACCTATTAGAAGATAAACTGCCTTATGCTTTTTCAAAGGATCTAGGATACATTACTGCCTGTCCAACCAATTTAGGTACTGGCTTAAGGGCTTCCGTGATGATGCATCTGCCTGGGCTCTCTATTTCGGATAATATTGATAAGGTAATAAGGGCTTCAAACCAACTAGGATTGGCTGTGAGAGGCTTATTTGGCGAGGGTTCGGACGCTAGTGGTCATATATATCAAATTTCTAATCAGCAAACTTTAGGTGAATCTGAGAAGGATATTTTAGACCGTCTTGCTGGCGTTCTAAAAAACATTATTGAGCATGAGTTAAATGCTCGAATTCAATATTACGAAAAGAATAAAGAAAAATTGATCGATAAAATCTGCCGTTCATTTGGAATTTTACAGAATGCCCATCTAATTAATTCCGATGAAGCAATGAATCATCTATCTTTTATAAGAATGGCCATAGACTTAGGATTTCTACCTGAGGAATTTAGAAGATTAGTCGATTATCTGTTTATTGAAATTCAACCTGGGCACATCCAATATCCTGATAGTAACATCAGTGTTGAACTTCGGGATATCAAAAGAGCTGAGATTTTAAGAAATAATTTTAAAAAACTTCCG
>JAQCDT010000079.1 GCA_027620575.1 Verrucomicrobiota bacterium | reverse complement strand
TCGATTTCAACAGTAATGTTGTCACCAGGCATAACCATTTCTACACCTTCTGGAGTCTTAATCACACCAGTAACGTCTGCTGTACCGAAGAAGAATTGAGGACGGTATCCATCAAAGAATGGAGTATGACGGCCACCTTCATCTTTACTCAAGACATAGAGTTCAGCTTTAGCTTTGCTATGAGGGCTGATTGAACCTGGCTTAGACAATACTTGTCCACGCTCAATAGATTCTCTTTCAACACCACGTAATAAAAGTCCGACGTTGTCACCCGCCATACCTTGATCAAGGTTTTTGCGGAACATCTCCACACCAGTAACTGTTGTCTTTACTGTGTCTTTCATACCAACGATTTCGATTTCCTCGCCGACTTTAACCACACCACGCTCAATACGACCAGTAGCAACTGTACCACGACCTGTAATTGAGAATACGTCTTCAACAGACATTAGGAATGGCTTGTCCACTTCACGTGCTGGCTCAGCAATATCCTTATCGATTGCGTCCATTAAGTTAGAAATAGCTTCAACACCTTCTGGTTTACCTTCAAGAGCAGCGGTTGCAGAACCACGTACGATTGTAATATCGTCTCCTGGGTACTCATATTTTGAAAGAAGGTCACGAACTTCCATTTCAACAAGCTCGAGTAACTCTTCATCATCAAGAAGGTCAACTTTGTTCAACCATACAACGATTGTAGGAACACCCACTTGGCGAGCAAGAAGGATGTGCTCACGAGTTTGTGGCATAGGTCCATCTGCAGCAGAAACCACTAAGATAGCACCATCCATTTGAGCAGCACCTGTGATCATGTTTTTCACGAAGTCGGCGTGACCTGGGCAGTCAACGTGCGCATAGTGACGATTGTCTGTTTCGTACTCAACGTGTGCAACCGCAATAGTCACAGTTTTAGTTTCGTCTCTAACAGTACCGCCTTTAGCGATGTCAGCATATGACTTAAACTGAGCTAAGCCCTTATCAGCTTGCACCTTTAAGATCGCTGTAGTTGTCGTTGTTTTACCGTGGTCAATATGACCAATAGTTCCCACATTAACGTGTGGTTTAGTTCTTTCGAATGTTTCCTTTGCCATGGTTGATTTTGATTTAGTTTTTAAATTTTGTGTTTATAGAAATGGAGCCCTCGAGCGGGATTGAACCGCCGACCTCATCCTTACCAAGGATGCGCTCTACCACTGAGCTACAAGGGCAGACCTTATCGGTATGGATTTAGTCAAGACTTTATCCTAAATTAGAATTGAGAAATAGAAGCCTGCGAAACTGCTCTTTTAAGCTCCCCCCGTCAATACTAATTTTTAAAAAAACTCTTTTTTCTTTGTTTCTTACGCAAATATGCGCTGAAGACCCATTATTTATTAAGTATTTTCCTTAAAAATAAGGTTCTATGTTCAGGGCTAGGCCCCACTAGCCGTATCTGTTCTCTGTGAAATTGTGTCCCATATCCTTTGTTTTTTTGCCAATTGTAATGCGGAAATCGATCTCCCATTGCATCCATAAACCGGTCTCGTGCAACTTTAGCCAAAATGCTCGCACATGCAATCGACAAAGATTGATCATCTCCACCCACAATAGCTTGATGAACATAGGGAAAATCCTTTAAGGGTTTACCGTCTATTAGAATAAGGCTTTGCCTAGAAGAAGGGTTCCGTTCATGTAGAGCTTTGAGCGATCGATCGAATGATAAACGAGTTGCGCCAGAAATATTCAATGATTCGATTTCCTGAACGGATGCAGATGCAATTTCGAAATCAACTGATCCAATTGTTTTAAGGTGCATTAAGTTTTCAAAAGCGTGCTCTCGAAGATTTGCACTCATTTTTTTTGAATCTAGAAAAAAGTCTTGTTTCACTAAGCAGGCCGCAGTGAACACGGGTCCAGCTAAAGCCCCTCGCCCTACTTCATCTAATCCGATCAGTGATCCAGCCTTATGCATCAGTTTTGCATCGTATTCTTGTAATATGGACTCCATTGTATTTATATATTGTATTTTATTGATGTTTAATTGAATCTTTTCAAACTTCTTTAATTCAAGTAATGGACGAAAATATCAGTATCTCTGTAAGTGGTTTATCAAAAAGCTATGGCAAAGTGTCCGCTATAAAAAATGCGAACTTTCAAATTAACAAAGGAGAAATTGTCGGACTTTTAGGGCCTAATGGTGCCGGCAAGAGCACCACTATGCGAATTATTGGAGGGTTGCTCAATGCAGATAGCGGTACAGCAACCGTCTGCGGATTGCCAGTGGCTGATAGTAGCCTAGCGATCAAAAGAAAGATAGGATTTATGCAAGAAAACAACCCCTTGCCTGAAGATTTAAGGGTGATGGAATACTTGAAGCTCCGAGCAGAACTTAAAGAAGTCGATCCACGAAAAATTTCTGCCGAGGTACGCCGAGTCATGGATCTTTGCGATTTATTTAGAACAGCGAGAAGAAAAATTATTCGCACACTATCCAAAGGCTTTAAACAAAGAGTCGGTATTGCCGATGCCTTGATAGGAAGTCCTGAGATTATCATCTTAGACGAGCCGACCATTGGTCTAGATCCTCATCAGATTCAAGGCATAAGAAATTTAATTAATAGCCTAAGGGGGATTTATACCGTCTTAATATCTTCACACATACTTTCGGAGATAGAGCGAAATTGTGATCGTGTTATTATTATAAATCATGGAAGAGTGGTTGCAATGGGGACGCAAGCTGAACTCTCGGCAGAATTCATTAATGAGAACTATTTAAAACTTCAAGTGTCAGGAAATAGTGAGCACTTGATTGAACGCTTGAAATCAAGTGGGGACGAATACGAAATCGCAGAAGCACCGACTTCGGAAAATGATGATTGCACAATTTTAATCAAATCAAAAAAAGCACTCGAAATTGCTCACTACACGAAGATGGTCGATCAAATTAGTCATTGCCAACTGATAGGGATAAATTTAGTACAGCCTGACTTAGAAGCAATATTTCTAGCCGCGACAAAACGCTCCTGGGATGAAGTTCGCCCCACCCATTAATCCTGCATATTTTAAGATACTATTTTCCACACATGAAATTTATGGGACATTTTTTTACTTTAGTTCGACATGAGGTACGACTTCTTTTTATCGCACCTCCGACTTATGTTGCGAGTGTTCTTTTTCTTCTGCTTATGGGATTTATTTATTGGGCTATCCTCAGAAGTATGACTCTGATGCCTCAAGACACTTCCTCCATTTCTCAATTTTTCAGTCTGTTTTGGCTACCTGTATTTTTTACCGTTCCTTTATTGACTATGCGGAGTATTGCCGAAGAGAAAAACCAAGCCACACTTCAAATTTTATTCTCAGCTCCAATCCCAACATACGCTATTGTCTTGAGTAAATTTTTTGCTGCCTACTTGCTCTATGTAATACTTTGGGTCTTAACGTTATATTTCCCAATAATCACCTACAACCTACTCTCGGACAATTTATCTAATGCGAGCCTCGTGGATCGCTCTGCAATTTTAGGAAGCTTACTCTTTATTTTACTCAGTGGTATTCTATTTATCGCTATCGGTATTTTTTCCAGTAGCTTAACAAGAAGTCAGTTGGTCGCAGGTATGCTCTGCTTCACATTTTTGTTTATCATTTGTATTGGCGGACAACAACTCGAATATGCAACTTACAATTATTTCACTCAAGGTAGTTTCTTTTTTGAAAGCATCCAATATGTGAATGTTATTCGACACTTTGAAGATTTTTCACTCGGGATTCTTGATACTCGGCCATTTGTTTTCTATCTATCCATTTCTATTTTATTATTAAGTCTAACCGTTAATTTGATCGATTCAGAAGCTTAATGAACAGCGACCCAATCAATAGCTTTAGTTACATGAATAAGGTAAAGTTCGTTCGACGAATTTTACAGGCAATTTTGTTGGTGTCGCTTGTTATTGGGATCAATATAATTTCGGCACAATACTTTAAACGAATCGATATCACACAAAATGGACTGTATTCGCTAAGTGCAGAAACTAAGGCTCATTTGAGAGCATTGGATCGAGAAACAAAGATCATTGTACTGATACCGAAAGATTCTAATCAACCTGAACTAGAACAGATTCATTCACATATTGGTCGTTTACTAAGGGCGTATGAGGCTGATGCCATACAAAACGGCAAGCCATTGCTCACTATTGAATACGTGGATCCTTTTAGGCAAAGGTCTAAAGTTCAATCAATCTACAATAAGTTCAAAATCAAAGAAGAGAATATTTTACTCATCGTCCAAGAAGATCGTTTTCAAATCATACGACAGGCGGATCTTTATTCAATTAAAGAAAATGAAATTGTTGGATTTAAAGGTGAAAGTGCAATCACTTCTGGGATAATCAATGTAAATTCAAAAAGCATTCAAAATATTTATTTTTTAGTTGGACATGGCGAAAAAGATATCAATGACAATGATCCCCAAACAGGACTTTCTTCTTTAAGAACTTATTTGGAAAATAAAAATTTTAAAGTCGATCGGCTGAATCTTTATCAAGAGCCTAGTATCCCTAAGGATGCATCTTTAATTTTAATTGTTGCTCCTCAAGGAAAAATTGAAGCTTTTGAAGTTGAACTGCTTCGCAGATACATGACTGAGCGAAATGGTCGAATTATAACTTTGATTGATCCGGGAAGAGTTCATGGCCTAGACGAGTTGTTTTTTGATTGGGGAATCCTATCTGAAAATAAATTTATTTTCGGTTCAGAACAATCCTTTGTCTCAAATTCTGAAGACTTCATTATTAATCAATTTGCCGACCACCCGATCAACCATCTATTGCTTGATTACAATATAAATGCAATCTTTGGACAACCTCGACCAGTCAAGATGGACCCATTGGCTATCAATAATCCAAGATTATCCGTAATGGAAATTATTGGTTCAGGGAACGGTACTTGGATTGAAAATAATTATACCAATGAAACACCCATAAGCTATAATTCCGAAACGGATATTCCTGGCCCTATCAGTATCGCAGCTATTTCTAATCTTAGCCATACTTCTTCTTTAGGAATTGATATCCCAACTGGACGTATGGCTGTCTTTGGGGATTCAACTTTTATTACCAATAATCATTTTCAAATCTTCGGTAATCAAATTTTATTTTATAATACAGTGAATTGGATTTTAGATCGAATTCATTTTTTAAATATTCCAATAAAACCCATTGATACATTTCAAATTACAATGAATCAAAAAGACGCACAGTCGCTTTTATTTTATTACGCTATATTACCGATTTTTATAGCCCTTTGGGGAAGTTTAATTCTTTATTTAAGAAAACGATGATTCAGAAATTTCGACTGACTTTTATTTTACTGTTTTTAAATGCAATTGCATTTATTACATTGTTTTTATTGTCCAATGGGCAATACAAAGATCACCAAGAATCTAAAGGTCTTAATTTTGCAATATCTTCATTCACACAAGATCTTGAAGGCATTCAGATTGAAAGCGCACAATTGCAAGAAAGCATAAAGATTTTAAGGCAAAACCATAACTGGGTTATTGAAGAGCCCGTACAATGGCCGGCGAACAATTTTTCTGTTAATCAAATTATCCACCAATTAAATTTACTCAAAGAATCAGCAAAATTCACTTACGATGAATTGATAGATACCGATCAAAATCTCAAGGACTTTGGGCTGGAAGAACCCAAACTAGTTTTCAATTTGATCAAGGGTGCACAATCAATGAATCTAATCGTTGGGAATAC
>JAQCDT010000078.1 GCA_027620575.1 Verrucomicrobiota bacterium | reverse complement strand
ACACACCAATTTTGCCCCCTGGTAAAGCAAAGGCATTAATCAAATCATCGTCTTCGATTAATATATATTCCCAATCTTCTTGAGTAAGACCTGAAGGCAATGGCACAAAAGGTGAAAGTCTTTCAATCACCCTTTCAACTTGAGCTAAATATTTTTCATCGTTGGATAACTTTGAATGACTCTTGAGCCTCTCAAACTCTTTATTCGACATATTGACTAATGTCTCATCAGGAATTAACTGCAACGCACTTCGACCCGTGCTACTGATCGATGTACAGCTCAAAGAAGCAAATACTGCAAAGACTAATAAAACGAGAAGCACTTGGTTTTTCATATAGATATAATAAGTCCCAAAGAGTGAATTTATCAAATCTTAAACAAAAATCCTGATAGTATGATCCAGCACTTTATTTGGCAAACTCCTCAACCTTTGGACAGCTACAGATTAAGTTTCGATCCCCTAAAGCATTATCAATGCGAGTCACAGGTGCCCAAAATTTTCGCTCCTTATTCAAGCCATTTGGCCAACCTGCTTGTGTTCGAGAAAAACTGTAAGGCCAAACATCTGCACTCAGTACCGCAATGGTAAACGGTGAATGCTTGAGGACATTATCTTCAAGATCAGACTCACCTTTTTCAATCGATTCTATTTCTTCTCGAATCGCTATCATTGCATCGACAAAACGATCCAGCTCTTCAATCGTTTCACTCTCTGTCGGCTCTATCATAATTGTACCAATTACTGGCCAAGACATAGTCGGGGCATGAAAACCATAATCAATTAGACGTTTGCAAATATCGTTTACGTCAATCCCCACACTTTTCTTAAAAGGTCGTAGATCAATAATTCCTTCATGAGCTACCAATCCTCCTTCGCCTCGATAAAGAATGTCATAATGCTTACTCAATCGATTCAGCATATAATTTGCATTTAAGATTGCGACTTGCGATGCTTTTTTCAGACCACTTCCTCCCATGGACTGAATATACATCCAAGGAATTGATAAAATTAGAGCACTACCAAAATTTGCACCGGCAACTGGGCGGCTGAACTCAGCGTCCAAATCACAAGGATCAGAGGGCAAGAAAGGCGTAAGATGTTCAGCAACACCAATCGGTCCAGAGCCTGGCCCACCGCCTCCATGAGGAATACAAAACGTTTTATGTAAGTTGAGGTGGCAAACATCTGCGCCAAAGTCTCCAGGACGACACAGCCCAACCATCGCATTCATGTTGGCACCATCCATATATACCTGTCCGCCATACTTATGAATAATCGAGCAAATATCCTTTACCTTTGATTCATAAATTCCGTAGGTCGAAGGATAAGTGAGCATGAAAGCCCCTAAATTATCTTGGTACTGTTTTGCCTTGGCTTCTAAATCTTCAAGATCCACACAACCTTCTGAGCAAGCAATTGAAATGACCTTAAAGCCCACCAAAGAAGCACTTGCTGGATTAGTTCCATGAGCACTCTCAGGAATCAAACAAATGTTGCGCTGTTTATCGCCTACATCCCCTCGACTTTCGTGATAGCTACGAATCGCCACTAAGCCTGCATATTCGCCTGATGCACCTGAATTGGGCTGCAAGGACACAGAATGGAAGCCCGTTATTTCAGCTAACCAATCACTTAATTCCTCAGTTAATTGTAAATAGCCCTCTGCTTGTTCTTTGGGTATCAGTGGATGTAACTGATTTAAAGCGTTCCAAGAAACTGGATCCAATTCACTCGCTGAATTTAATTTCATCGTACAAGAACCCAAGGGAATCATCGAATCGACAAGGGTTAAGTCTTTTTTGGCTAAACTAAAAATATAACGAGTGATTTCTAATTCACTTCGATTACGATTGAAAATAGGATGCGTTAAAAATTCAGTTGTTCTAAACAAAGACTCAGCCAATGCGTTCGACTTTTGCCCAATGACCGATTCCCATGATTCCACATTAAAGCCAAATATCCGACCGAGTGATAATAACATTGGATAATCGACTGTCTCATCAATTGAAAATCCTAATTCTCTATTTGAATAGTATCGAAGATTAATCCGTTCTTCCGAAGCACGAGACCGAATTGCTTCCATTTCAGATTCACTCACCGACAATTTAATCGTATCGAAACGTGCCCCAGTCTCAATTACATAAGAGGCCTCTCTAAGTTTCACTTCTAAATAGGTCGTAATAGCATGAGCTGTTTCCGCAATTGAACGAAGATTATTGGCCCCATGATACAAAGCAAACATAGATGCCATAACCGCAGGTAAAACCTGTGCGGTACAAATGTTACTTGTTGCTTTTTCTCTTCGGATATGTTGCTCACGTGTTTGCAAGGCGAGTCGCAATGCATCCTGCCCAGAACTATCTTTGGAACGACCCACAATTCTCCCTGGAATCATTCGCTTATAATCTTCCTTGGTGGCAAAAAATGCGGCATGCGGTCCGCCAAACCCCATAGGGCATCCAAAGCGTTGTGTACTACCCACTGCGACATCTGCACCCCAAGATGCAGGCTCAGCAAACAGGGTCAAAGCAAGTAAATCCGTTGCAGCCACTACCAAAACTCCATGATCGTGCATTCGCTGACTGAATTCAGTGAAATCATTCAGCACCCCATCGGTTTCAGGATATTGAACAACAGCGGCAAAACTCGAATCATTAGGCATATAATTTTTCCAATCACCTACCACAACTGTCCAGCCGAGTAATTCAGAGCGTGCACGACATATAGCAATGGTTTGTGGGTGACACTTATCCGATAAAAAAACTTCACTGCCTTTGGAGCGATTGGCACGATGGCAAAGCATTATCGCTTCAGCAACTGCAGTCGGCTCATCTAGCAAAGACGCATTGGCTATCGGCAAGCCGGTCAAATCACTCACCATTGTTTGAAAATTAAACAATGCTTCTAAACGTCCTTGAGAAATTTCAGCCTGATAAGGCGTGTAGCCTGAATACCAGGCAGGATTCTCTAAAATATTTCTCCGAATCACGGGCGGTGTGATTGTTCCGTAATAGCCTTGCCCTATTAAACTATGAAACAAATCATTTTTTTCTGCTATTTTCAGTAAACGCTCGGATGCTTCTGTTTCTGATAAAGCATCGGGTACATTTAGCTTTTCCTTAAATTGAATATCCTCTGGGATTAATTTGTTGGTGAGCGCATCTAATGAATCATACCCAAGATAATTCAGCATCCAATCAATTGAAGTATCAGTAGGTCCAATGTGACGATAGGTAAATTCAATCATTCGTGCTATTACTCAACGTAGTCTTTTTGATAAGTTTCATAATCAACTAAATGTCCATCATCGACATTAGCTGCCAGACGTATTTTAAACAACCAGCCATCTTCATATGGAGAGCTATTCACAATGGTCGGTTCAGATTCCAAAGACTCGTTCACCGCCTCGATAGTTCCCGCAAGCGGAGCGTAAATATCGGAAGCTGCTTTCACACTCTCAATCACAGCCATTGGCTCATTGTTTTCAACCACACGACCAATTTCAGGCAACTCAATAAAGACGATATCTCCCAATAACTCTTGAGCATGATCGCTGATACCCACTGTGATTAAATCGCCCTCTCGTGAAACCCACTCATGAGTCTTTGCATATTTTAAATTTTCAAATTCGCTCATATTTATAATTATTAAATTAAATTATCCCTCTTTTCAGAAACATCAAAGAATATTTTCTATTTCTGATAAAAATTGAATACTTTTCTGACTCATTTAGGGAGATTTTTGCATTCACTAAGGCAAAACCAATACCCTCGTGGGTCATTGGAGACAAACAACCACTTGTCACCTTTCCAATTGAGTTTTCCCCTTCAAAAATCTCATACCCATTTCTCGGAGGCGGTGCTTTCTCTAAAACCTTAAAATATACAATCTTAGGTAAATTGTTAGGTGTTTGTTCTTTCAATGACGCTTTCAACTCAGCCCCTACAAAAAAACCTAATCCCGCCTGAATTGGAGTCAGTGAAGTATTCAATTCATTTCCATAAAGAGGATATCCCGCTTCAATACGCAAAGTATCACGACTACCTAAGCCACAAACATGGCATTCCACCCCTGAATCATTGTTCAGCAATCGATCCCACAGAGCGCGTCCTTCTTCAATATCCGTAAAAATCTCGAATCCATCACTTCCCGTATATCCTGTGCGAGCTATCACCATACTGTCACTCTTGCCATCCACCAATTTTAAATCATTTTTCTCTAAACGACTGAAATCAATTTGAGGAAATACTGCTTGAAGCAAAGCCTCTGACCGCTTCCCTTGAATCGCTATCGACACAACGGATCCACTACGATTTTCTAGACGCACATCGGCGTCACCAATACAGCCGATCAAATGCTCAGTCACTGCACCCACACCAGAGGCATTAGGCACCACAAAAAACACATCCTCGGCTAAACGATAAACAATTAAATCGTCAATCACTCCACCGGCATCATTGAGCAAGAAGGAATAATGTGCCTGCTCAACTGCCAATAATTCTAAGTCGTTAGCTAAAAGCCTATTCAACCAAGTCGCAGACTCTCGACCCGAAATAAATACCGCTCCCATATGGCTGATATCGAATAACCCTACAGATTCTCTCACGTAAAGGTGCTCTTTCAAGATACTGCCATAATGCAATGGCATTTGCCACCCAGAAAAGTCGGTAAAAGTCGCCCCAAGGGCTTTATGTTGCTCATTGAGTGGGGATAATAGGCTCATAATTTAAAATTCCATTGGTCACTGGTAAATTGTTTGCAGAAATCACGCCAATGACAACACATTCGTGGATTTTCTCTTGGCTTTTGTATAACTTTTAAAGAAAAGGTTTCTTTGATTTCTTTCAAAAACTGTTTTGCAAATAGCGCTGACTCTAAGTCCACCGATAGACTTCCCTGAATCAAAATACCCTTTTTCGACTTTTTGATCGCCGATCCTCCCAACTTGCTCCCATCTTTCAAACTTAAGAGGTCAAAACGATTAGGAGAATCAAAACAAAAATCAGGCAATCGCTTCACACATTGATCAAATAATTCTGCATCTAGAGAGAAATATTTAAAAACTCGATTTATGGCCGTATGAATCTCATAATATAATTCGCTTAACTTCAAATCATACAACTCATGACTCGTCGAAATTGTCAGTGAATAGATTAAGTCAGTCCCATGAAAAACTGTACCGCCACCAGTGGGCCTCCGTACGAGTACTTTACAATCTTTGGTGCGCTCCTTGATAGAATCTAAGCGTTGGTTTCGCCCAATTGTGCAAGTTTCCTCCATATGATAAATTCGAAAGCCAATTGCGTTCAATGTATCCGTCTGCAAAAGCATCCATTCATCCATCGCCATTTGTTCTGCTGAACTGAATGCATAATTTTCTGAATAAAAATAAGCATCCATTTCTACTAGCACTTAGACAATAATTTTGCTTAATGTTTGAAATGGCGTCTACCTGTGAAAATCATGGTCATATTTCGCTCATCAGCAGCGGCAATGACTTCAGCATCTCGCACCGAACCACCTGGCTGAATTACAGCGGTTGCACCAGCCTCAGCAGCGGCAATTAAACCATCCGCAAAAGGGAAAAAGGCATCTGAACAAATCACCGAACCCTCTAAACTTAGATTGGCCTCACCTGCTTTCCAGACAGCAATTTTGGAACTATCCACACGAGACATTTGACCCGCCCCTACTCCTAAAGTCGTTTCATTTCCCGTGTAAACGATCGCATTAGATTTCACGTGCTTGACTACTTTCCAACCAAACATCATTGAGCG
>JAQCDT010000077.1 GCA_027620575.1 Verrucomicrobiota bacterium | reverse complement strand
AATGCTCGATAGTGAACACTTCCACGAACCACTTCACCCATCTCTTGAGCAATAATTCCTGTCATGGTATGTACAGGCTGAAAAAATACACCCAAGCCATCTGAAAACTCAGGAATTTTAATTCGATTTCCTGCACACAATAATACAACCATTGTTTCTCCGATCACACGACCAAAGCCTAACATAACTGCTGAAATAATTCCGGATAAAGCACTTGGCACAATCACACGAAAAGTTGTCTGTAAAGGCGTTGCCCCAACGGCTAATGACGCTTCCTTCAAGTGCTTAGGAATATTATTAATCGCATCCTCTGCTAAAGTGTAAATGGTAGGAATCGCCATCAAAGCCAATAAAATCCCAGCAGTCAGTGTATTCAATCGCTCTTGAATCGGAAAAAATGGAACCCATGCCAATGCATCTAGCTGAGATAAAGTTCGTATCGCCTCACCTAAAACAACCACACCAAAAAAACCGATGACTACTGAGGGTACGGCGGATATAAATTCTATGTAGGGCTTAATTATATTCTGTTCTAAACGAGAAGAAAATTGATTGGTATAAATCGCAGCACCAACACCCAGAGGAACAGCTATACATAAAGCGACAAAAGAAATAATCAGTGACCCAGAAAGCAAAGGCAGAATTCCATACCAATCTTGCTGGTCTGAAGCCGTAATCCAATCTTTACCTGTTAAAAAAGCACCGAGTGATTGCGATAAAGGCACATATTTATTTTGATCCCATTCTTTAACACGCATTTTATGCTTTGGGATTGATTCAAAAAAGAGCTCATTCAGTTCTTTAAATCGAGCCATGCGATTTTCTAAATGGCGATTATTCAATTCTATCAAATCAGCTTCTTTCAAAACCGCCTTCATATCAATTTCAAGCTGATCAAGTATTTGATAATAACGTTCTTTCTCACCAGTAACCTGCATTATACTTTGTTCAAAGATCACCGGCTGGATCAAACTTTCTGTAAGCAGGTACTCATTACGTAATAGCTCCAGATAGATCTCTCTTCTCTTCGCATCTAAATCAATGCCACTTTTTAAATCAGCGATTAATTGGTTATTCACCTCGGCCTTAATTAGATCAGAAGAATTTTTCCTTAGGTCATCTTTAAGCTTCAAAATAAATTCTGCCCGGTCTTCGTCACTGAATTGAAAACTTGATTTCTCTACTAGAGCTATCTTTTTTGCGTAATTATTTAAGGTTTCTTCAAGATTATCATTTGTAATTTGCTGATCACGAATCTCAATCGCTGCATCCATTTTATCTTTAATGAATTTCCTTAAATCACTGCTAGTACGAGAATAACCTAAGAACACTTTTTTGGAAATAGGCGACATGACTTTTTGGGAAATTGCCTTCTGTGGTAAGCCTTCCTCTTTAAGCAAATCAATCCACTCAGCTCTAATATCACTTAGATACCGCATCAAAGCCGTATGATCTTCACGCCTTTCTTTCAAAATATCGACATATTCGAGCCCAGATAAACGATATTGTTTAAGGCTTTTTTGATATTGCCCAACAAAACCAGCCCCCTCCTTAATTAAAAATAGCGTAATTAAAAATAATACAACAATAGCAACGGTTGCCGTACAACCAAAGAACCCCTTGATGATTGAATCCGAATCTTTTCCAAATACGATCACCCGACGTTTACTAAACTCGGGATGGATATCTTTGGGCTGTAAATCTTCTTTACTCATTTAATATTTTGAAAAAGAAAAATTGAATAGATGGTGATGCATATATGGTGTGATTTAGTGGTAAACCTCTTTTAAGCCAAGATAAAAAATTAAACCTAGGGGTAAGATTTTTTTTGTAACTTTATTGTAACATAACTGCCATAATGAAGGGATATTTGGCTATTATTTTTGTTGAGTTATAACGACTGCTTACTAAGAGTATTCACCATAACATGAAACCAAACACTCAATCACTATTCCTTTTAGCACTTTTTTTCGGCATTCATTCAGTATGTACCGCCAATAACACCATAGTTATTAAAGGTTCTGATACACTTGGAGCCAAAATGGTTCCACAATTAGCGGAAGCCTTTAAGGCAAACATGAAAAAACTTGGGCAAAATATTGCCTTTGAAATTGCAGCGGAGGGATCTTCGACTGGAGTCGCTTCGATCATTGATGCAACCTCTGAAATTGGGATGTCTTCTCGAGAGCCAAAGGCCAAAGAAATCGCAAAGGCTCAATCTAAAGGTGTTGATATGAAAGCAATTACCGTCGCTAAAGATGGCCTCGCAATTGTTGTTCACGAATCAAGTCCGCTAGAATCCATATCTTTAGAAGAGATTGAAATGATTTTCTCCGGAGATATTACCGATTGGTCGGCGATTACTCTGCAATCGGGTCAGATTTCAGCTTACACTAGAAATACATCCTCTGGAACATATGCAGTTTTCCAAAAAATGGGCATGAGTTCTCGTGATTATGGTGCAGACACTCAAAAAATGGCTGGTAATGAACAAATCGCTGCTGAAGTTGCGAAAAATCCAAATGGCATTGGTTATGTTGGCCTTGCCTATATTAATACACCCGGCATCAAAGTAATCCCTATTGATGGCGTTAGCCCAAAAGCAAGTGATTACCCGCTAGCTAGGCCCTTATATTACTTAATTGACAACAATAAAGAACTGAGCGACTTAGCCAATAGCTTCATTGGTTTCTCAATGAGCCCAGAGGGCCAAGAAATCATTAGTGGGGTATATTTCCTTCCTTTATACTAAATAAATGTTTCATCCATATACATTTATGATTCAGTAGAGGTAATTGTTATTTTAATTAATATAGGTGATGATATCCATATCCCAACTCTATCACCCTTAATTAAATGACCATCATAAAAGATCATAAATACTCCCTAAAATCACTTTCAGATACTCTTTATAAACAAACTAAATTCACAACCATAAAAAGCACAAAACTATTTACTCTATTGTCACTCATGTGCTTGGCGAGTAATTCCCTGTCAGCGACAACTATAGTCAATTTCAATGCTAGTGATATTAATAGTGTACTGATTAAAGGTTCCGATTTTTCATACAATGAAAATTCACCCACGCTTAATTCGACTACGCTCTTAGATTATGCGGGTGCTCCTATTTATGGCGGTTTTGAAGAAGAAGGAAATGCTGCTTGGACAGCTTCCAGTCCAGACAATGGAGGCTTGAAGATTCGGTGGAACGCTGATCAAGGCACTCTAGGTGAAGCGGCTTCAGCTTTATTTCTGTTTGCTCAAGACGATTTTTTAAATGGTGCCAATAACCAAATCATGATGATGGATTCCAATAATGACACGGTTAATCTTACACGACTCATCAATGGAACAAGCTCTGGAGTAGAGTCAGCTAGTGTTCGTCTCGTGATTCAAGATTCTTCCGGTTACCATATTTCGGACCCTCAATCCTTTGATTCAGGAACCCTTGTTTTGGAAGCAACAACTTTAGCCTATGCTTCTTACCAACCAAGTATAAAGACAGAAACCGAAGTCGGTTTAATCGGTTCTAATTCAAGCCCTACTTTCAATGCGATTTCTAAAATTGGTTTTCGGATAGATGCGATTAGAGGGGATTCAAGTGGCGTCAATATAGGTATTACAGAGTTTCAAGCCAACGCAACAATCAGCAATCAGGACATCGTACATAATTTAACGATCAACAGCAAAAATCGCTACCAGAAATTTGAAGGTTTTGGTGCTTCCGGAGCTTTTTACATAAATCGTTTGGCGAACAATACTCATGCTTCTTTTTTAGCTGAATTATTATTTGATGATTTGGGTTTAGATATATTACGCGTACGTAATAACTACCAAGTTGGCGGTTCATCTAGCTATCAAACCAACCTTGATGCAACTTTTGAACTTATTCAATTAGGTCTCAATACCGTGGACCAGCCTTTTAAAATCCTCATGTCCTCTTGGTCGCCTCCAGATGACTTAAAAAGCAATGCCAATTTTGCTAGCGGCACTTTAGCTTCAGACTCCAATGGTTACCGCTATGATGATTTTGCCAATTGGTGGTTAGAGAGTTTAGAATATCATGAAGCACAGGGTGTCACGGTTGATTATTTAAGCATTCAAAATGAGCCTAATTATGAAACAACCTACGCAACTTGTCGATTTGCCCCTACAGAAACAACAAGCCATGCAGGCTATAATCAAGCCT
Source organism: Verrucomicrobiota bacterium (assembly GCA_027620575.1). Taxonomy (GTDB): domain Bacteria; phylum Verrucomicrobiota; class Verrucomicrobiia; order Opitutales; family Coraliomargaritaceae. The sequence goes on along the minus strand of JAQCDT010000077.1, from coordinate 1,643 downwards.
TTGAAAAAGTTTGGCAAAAATTGGCCGACGCAAAAGGAACTCAAGCCATGCCTAAGATGCTAGGTCCGGAAATTATTGGCTTTGATAATACCGTCAGTGGCAACACACACACTTTGGAAGACTATATTGATAATCTAATTCACAAAGATCATGTTTATGGCTATGCCCACCACTTATACCAAGGCATTAACGGAATAGGTGTTGACGAAGATCCTGACAATTTGAATAGCAAAATGCTCAGCACGAATACAAACTTTGATTACAAACCTTTATTCCAAACCGAATTTGCCGACCTAAATTTTGAATCACAAGTACCGTCGGATTGGTCTCGAAAATCAACTTTGGCAAAATTAATCTTTAATGCTCTATCTCTAGAAGAAGTATCTGCCTACTTCTATTGGGCACTCTATTGGTTCGACAACCAAACTCCACAGGTAGGAGCACAAGGCTTAGTTACTTTACCAGATAATGATTCCTATATTATCAACCCTGAATACTATGCATTTAAGCATTATTCAGCATTCATTCATGCGGATTGGAGGCGAGTCGATATATCGCATACAATCAATGATGTTTACACCTCTGCTTTCATAAGCCCAGAGCAAGATGCCATGACAGTCGTTCTTTTAAACCAAAATACTGACGCTGTTAACTTTGAAGTACAATTTGGAAACTTAATTCCAGGGACGGGGACCATATACCGTTCAACTGCCGATTTAAATTGTGTCAATTCAGGAACCTTTGATCCTAACCAAAACACTGAGCTCGAGCTTGTAGGCGAATCAATCACGACTCTGACACTCAGTCTTACCCCCCCTATCGCTCCAGCAAAACCCAATGTTCTATTTATCGCCATTGATGATCTACGTCCACAACTTCGCACCTATGGTGCAGCCCAAATGGTCACACCGAACTTAGACCAACTCGCTCAAGACGGATACCAATTCAACCGTGCCTATGTTCAGGAAGCCATTTGTGGACCTTCCAGAGCCAGTATTATGTCCGGCTTACGCCCAGATACAACTCGAGTATACGACCTAGAGACCGATTTCCGAACCACTGTACCCTGGGTAGCCACTTTACCCATGCACTTTAGTGAAAACGGCTACCACTCTACTGGTATTGGAAAAATTTACCATAATGGTGATAACGATGCGATTACATGGGATGTTTGGCAAGGCGATGGCTCAGGAAAATATAGCTATGCCGATCCTGTAAATATCTCAATTAACAACAACAACGGCTCAACTAATGGCCCCCCAACAGAAAATTATAATACAGCAGACAACACATATCGAGACGGAGCCGTAACAGATACTGCCATTGCGAACCTAGCGAATTTAAAAAACCAACAACCGTTTTTTTACGGAGTAGGATATGTTCGACCACACTTACCATTTGTCGCACCACAAAGCTATTGGGACTTATACAGCACGGCTGATCTTGAATTTCCCCATACCGACAACCCAGCGACTGATGCCTCTCAGTATGCCTATACACAATGGAATGAATTGAGAACTTACGACGGTATTCCTGAATCAGGCCCCGTATCTTCAGAGCAGGAAGAAGCTTTAATTCATGGATACTATGCTTGTGTTTCTTATGTTGATGCTCAAGTCGGACGATTACTTGAAGGACTCGAA
>JAQCDT010000076.1 GCA_027620575.1 Verrucomicrobiota bacterium | reverse complement strand
TCCAAAAAGCTTTTCCGTAACTCAGCTGAAGGATTATTTGAGATGCCCATTTCGCTTTTACTTAAAACATATTTTAAAAATCAAAATTAAAAATTTTGATGATCGTGAAATGAGCGCTAGTACCTTTGGCACTCTCTTTCATAAAGTGGTGGCTCAATTAAAAGGTGAAACGCTTTCAGGCACTATGGATGAATCAAAATTCATCCAAGATTTACAAGCAAAGGCTGACAGTGCTATTCATCGAGATTTTGGCTACAACCTCTCATTCGCTTTACAGATACAAAAAGAAAATCTACACGATCGACTCTCTGCTTTTGCTCAATCAGAAATTCAATCATTACTACCCAATCAAACAGTAGAAATTATTGATACAGAGAAATCATTTTCTCGAAATATAGATGCATTTATCATCACTGGCACGATAGATAGAATTGATCTTATCAACGGACAAAAACGAATCATCGATTATAAGACAAGTAGCACCCCTAAAAAACCTAAGGAGGAACATTTGCATTCAGCTAATACAAAAAAAGAACCGAATCACTTGCCCGAAGAAGCATACTACGATCTAAAGGATAAAAACTATTATTGGAGTGACCTTCAATTGCCTTTATACTGCTCGTCAGAATTGATAGACGAAAATTCAGATCTTCCTGAATTATATTATTATAATATTCCAAAATCTTCGGAAAAAACCGAACTGGCTCGGTGGGATGATTTTTCTTTGGCCGAATTAAAGGCTGCAAAATTATCTGCTAGCGCCATTTTGAATTGCATCAAGCAAGGAAAATTCTGGCCACCTAATGAACAAATAGACCCTCGCATGGATGAATTTGCGGAACTATTCCCAGACGGAATAAAGAAGGCAGTCGATGGCTCTATTTTTGAAAATTATAAATTCAACCAAGAATGAGTGAACAAACAACATTTACAAATAAAGCACTGTTTGCTTCTGCAGGGACGGGAAAGACCTTTCAACTAACCGATCGTTTTATTTATATTCTCCATCATACCTTAGAGCCAGAGAAAATCATCGCCCTGACCTTTACTCGTGCTGCCGCTGGAGAATTTTTTGTGAAAATTGTAGAAAAGCTCTACCTTGCATGTACGGATGCAAATGAAGCGAGTGCACTGTCTAAACGCCTAAAGATAAATGCCGATCAGGCTCATTATAAAAAACTTCTCAGCATCGTACTTAAGCAATTGCATAGGCTTAATCTACAAACCCTTGATAGCTTCTTACATAAAATTTTGAATTGTTTCGGGCCGGAAATAGGTTTCACAGAAAACCTGCAATTACTCAGTGAAAATTCACGAAAGCTCTCTCAAAAAGCAGTCAGAGATTCAATCATCTACGAATTCAAGCAATCCACAGGTAAGGTTCAATCACTCAAACAATTTTGGCAGGCATTCAAACAATCCAACTATGGAGAAAGCAATAACTCTATTGATAAGACCCTTCAGGATTACATTGAGAAAATCCAAGAGCTTTATTTAGAATCCCCGATTGCCGAGCAATGGGGTTCGATAGAGACCATTTGGGGTGATGTATATCCATGGATTAATTTACCGCTTCATGATTGGTCGGAGCTTTCTGAACAGTTAATTGCGGAAATTCCAAAAGCTTCTAAGAAAAGTGAAGAAAATGCATTTTTCTCTGCTTCCAAATATATTGCCAACTACCCGAATGTTAAAAAAACACCGGTACTAATTGAAAGAAGTATAGACAATTTTTCGGCGTTAGAAAAAGGGAAAGCACTGATTAAGATCAGGCAATCCGATATCTTAATTGAAGGTAAGTTAGCTGAAGTGCTCTTTAATTGTGTGAAAAATATTTTTAGTTATCACATAAAACGCTCCACACAATCCACTCAAGGTACCTATAAAATACTAGAAATTTACAACCAAGCGTATGACAGACAGGTAAGGCAATATGGGAAAGTAACCTTTTCTGATCTTATCCATATTTTAAATCCAAAATCTTCACTCTCTCCTTTTCATAAGCAAACGGAAGATACACGGGATTTGCTCTATTATCGTTTGGATGCTCGTTATGATCATTGGTTATTTGATGAATTTCAAGACACAAGCCGATCTCAGTGGGCAATTATTAAAGATTTGGTTGATGAAGCCATACAGGATAGCGAACGAACCGCATTTTTTGTCGGTGACACCAAGCAATCACTGTATCTCTGGCGAAATAGTGATGACCGTTTATTTCAGTCTATTTGTGAATATTACGAGAATGCGATTGAAAGGCCCAATACGCTTTCAGAGTCTTATCGTTCCGCACCCGCAATAATGGATGCAGTAAATCGTGTATTTGATGACCGTCTAGCGATCCAAGAATACTATGGAAAAACAACATCTGAACGCTGGTTTAGAGCATGGGAAAAACATTATGCTTCTGAAAAAACGCAGAATGAGCATGGATACGCCACCTGGATCGACATCAGTAAAAATGGAAAAAGCGACAAAGAAACGAGTGTTTTAAATATTCTCAAAGGGCTTAAAGATAAATCAGACAATTTATCCATTGGAATACTTGTTGGCAAAAACTCAGAAGCAATCGAGCTAGCTTATTTTTTGAGGGAACAAGGTTTAGGCATACCCATTCGAATTGGCTCATCTCTAGAACCTGCAAACGATAATGCCGCAGGTGTAGCACTCATTGCTATGCTCAGATATTGTATTCATCCATCTGATCAAAAATCCAAACAATACTTAGGGATGATTGATGCCTCCACAAAGGGCGATTCTCTAATCCAAACAGTCGATCGATTGAGACCTCAAGCGAGTGCGATAAAGTCCTCTCAATTAGTCCTAGAATTTTCTCAAGCAATAATCAGTAAATTATCTCCTGATGACCAAAGGCATCGAAAATCCCTGCAATATCTGATTGAAAATGCAGAAAAATTTGACCGAGAAGAAGTGCCTCTTATCAAAAATTTGATCACCTATTTAAAAGACTTTAGCTTAAACGATAGTGGGGAAAATAGTGTGATCACAGTTGAAACAATCCATCGTTCGAAGGGTCTCGAATATGATGTCGTTATATTTATCAATAATGATAAAAAGAATTTCACTGAGAAAAACATAAAAGCATATAGAAACCAAGATCAGGAGGTTGAGTGGGTATTAGAGCCCTTCAAAAAAGATGTTATGCAATCACTCAATAAAACCTCAGACTTCTTCCAGCAAACACAGGAAGAAAACCACTTTTCTTCACTCTGTAAATTGTACGTGGCAATGACTCGAGCAAAGAAAGCACTTTATATGATGAGTGACATAAATACAGCAGACACTCAAACACCGGTTCGTTTCCTCAAAACCTATTTAGGCGAGGACTCAGAAGAAAAGGAATTATTTGAGAACAGTACCTTTTCCGTACTTTGGGAAACAGGGGATGCTGATTGGCACAAATCGCTTAGAAAAAATAAGGAACTTGATACAAATGAATCTGCAATAAGTAAACAACGAGTCATTCCATCATTTCAACCGACTCATCAACGTTTAAGTGATTTTACTCCTTCAAAAATAGTAAAAAACGAGCTTCAATTAATCACTAATACAAATAGCAAAGGCAAATATTTCGGACAATTGGTTCACCATGCATTAGAGCATTTTGATTGGTACGACAATTCAATGTCTATTGAATCTCTGATAACTAACAAAGTAGATTCTACAATTTTAGAGCATTTAAAAGCATGCTTTGCCGATAAACACATACAGGAATTTTTTCACCCACCAAGCATACCTTGTATCCTCTGGAAAGAAAAAGCATTCACACTTTCAGAAAATCAGATTTTGATTAATGGAGTTTTTGATCGTGTTCATATTTTTCTCGATACAAATAACCGCTATATCAAGGCACAAATAATTGATTTCAAAACAGACTTCATCAGTGAAGATTTTACCATAGCTCAAGCAATTGAAAAGCATGAGAAGCAATTACAGTCTTATCAAAATGCTCTTTCTAAATTGCTCAATTTAGATAAAGCGAACATTGAAACTTACTTATTATTCACTTCAGCTAAAGCACTACATAAGGTGCATTAATTAGAGTGTGGCTGATTTAAGCTCAAGCAATGCAAGCCGCCCCCTTCACGAATAATTTCCAAACAATTAAAACCGGTTACTTCCCTATCTGGGAAACAGGATTGTATGATTGATAAAGCTTCTTCGTCTTTTGCTTGCCCAAAAGTAGGAACAATAACGGCACCATTCAAAACAAGATAATTCACATAGCTTGCCGAAGCTATAGCACCTTCGACATAAATAGGATCTGGAACAGGTACAGCGTGATATTCATAATCTTTCAGTGCTCCCTTTGAATAAGTATTCAATTGAGACTCAATTTGTCTGAGCGGAATAAAATTAGGACTTTCTGGGTTAGACTCACTTGAATAAATGATTTTATGGTTGGGCGTAAAGCGTAGCACATTATCGATGTGCCCATCAGTATCGTCATTATACAGGCCATTTTCAAACCATAAGATACAATCTACACCGAGATAGTTCTGCAAACATTCATCCCAGTTAATCGATTCATTCCCAAGGTTGCGATTAGCATTCTCAAGCACATTTTTTGTGGTACAGAGTACACCTTCTCCATTTGTCTCTATCGCCCCGCCTTCCAGTATTTGAGAATAACTAATTCTCTTTATATTCAATTGGCGACTCAACCACTCAGGCACTCCATTATCTTTTTCAAATAGGTCAAACTTTCCTCCCCATGCATTAAAAGACCAATCACTAGAGATTAGGCTACCTTGATTTTTATCTTTTAAAAAAATGGGGCCGTAGTCTCTTATCCAAACATCATCTGTTTCATATGTATGGACGGTAATTTCATAGTTAGACTCTTGGTGATTGAGTAATTGGCTTAATTCCAATTGCGCATGTTCAGGGCACAATATGTGTACCTTTTGAAAACGAGAACAAAGCTGATACAATTCAACAAAACGATTTTGAACCGTTTCTAAATGCCCTTTCCACAAATCCTGCCTTGTGGTCCAAGCAAACCAAACAGCCTCTTGCATTTCCCATTCTGCTGGAAGGCGATATGCTTTATTTTCTTCAAGATGTTCACTCATTTAAAAGCGGGCTTAAATCGATTAAGAACTGAGTCTAATCTAAAAAATGCTTTGTGATTGATTGATATTTTTCGGGTCTTCGATCCCTAAAGAAAGGCCAAATTTTTCGCATACTTTCTAAGGCATCTAAATTACATTCGACTAAGATAGATTCTGTTTGATCGACCGATGCACGTTTTAAAATTTGACCATACATATCGGATACGAATGATTGCCCCCAAAATTCGGTATTTTTTTCGAAACCCACTCGATTTGTGGTGATTACATAACAACTATTAGCAATAGCATGTCCAACTTGTACTGACTCCCATGCCCTGTGCTGCGATTCGCCCCATTCTGCTTTTTCTGAAGCAAGCCATCCAATTGCTGTCGGATAAAACAAAATCTCTGCACCTTTTAAAGCCATTATGCGTGCTGCTTCAGGAAACCATTGGTCCCAACATATCAATACCCCTATTTTACCAAATGCGGTATCCCATACAGGGAAATCTTGATCTCCTGGCGTGAAATAAAACTTTTCTTCAAAATCAGGATCTTGAGGGATGTGTGTTTTTCGATAAGTTCCTATATGTGTCCCATCACTATCCACAATAATTGCAGAATTATGATAAATAGCTGACGAACGTTTTTCAAAATAGGCTGCAATAATAACCACACCAAGTTCTTTGGCTAATGCGGAAAAGATCTCTGAGGTTTTGCCCGGGATGGGTTCCGCTAAATCGAATTGTTCCGTATCTTGTTCGTTACAA
>JAQCDT010000075.1 GCA_027620575.1 Verrucomicrobiota bacterium | reverse complement strand
CGAATCTCAAGGTTGCCATGAAATCGATTCGTGAAGACACCGATAGAATTTGTGAGGCTACGATTTGTTATACTGGTGACATTACAGATTCAAAGCGAGATAAGTATGATTTAGCGTATTACGTGAATATGGCTAAGGAACTGGAGTCGATGGGTGCGCATATGCTTGCGATTAAGGATATGTCAGGGCTTTGTCATCCAAATGCGGCCTATAAACTAGTTAAAGCACTTCGCTCAGAAGTCGGGATGCCGATTCATTTTCATACTCATGATTCAAGTGGCATTGCTAGTTCTTCTGTTATGAAGGCGGCGGAAGCACAAGTGGATGTGGTCGATCTCGCAATATCATCTTTATCTGGGCTTACCTCTCAGCCTAATATGAATTCCGTGATCAATGCTTTGCAGGGAGATCGTAGAAATACAAAATTAGACCTAGCATATTTTGATTCACTTTCAATCTACTGGGAAGCAGTTCGCCAATTTTATGAACCATTCGACACAAGTCCAAAATTTGGAAGTGCGGAAGTCTATCGCCATGAAATGCCAGGTGGGCAATATACAAATTTAAGAGAACAAGCCCGTGCTTTAGGGCTGGGTAAACGTTGGCCTGAAGTGGTGCGTTATTACCATGAAGTGAATGATTTATTTGGAGATATTGTGAAAGTGACTCCAAGTAGTAAAGTTGTTGGTGATATGGCTATGTTCTTACTCAATAAAGGAATTGAGCCGAAAGACGTGCCGAATCTAGAGCCGGGAACTGCATTCCCTGAATCCGTTATTGATATGCTTTCTGGTGGTCTGGGTCAGCCTAAGGGCGGATGGCCGAAAAAGGTGCAGAAAGTTGTTTTAGGTGATAGAAAACCGACTACAGGTCGCCCGGGTGCCAAAGCGGGTAAGGTCGATCTTGAAGCAACTCGTAAGGAGCTTTCAAAGAAAATTAGCGGCGAGGTGGGTGACGATGACTTATACAGTTATTTGATGTATCCACAAGTGTTTGAAAGTATGATCCAATTCATTAAGAAGTATGGCCATGCTCGAGTGTTACCCACACCTGCATTTTTCTATGGGCTAAAAGTTGGCGAAGAAATTTCAGTTGAAATTGAAGAAGGTAAAACACTGATCATCAAATTAATCCATGTTGGCAAAGCCAATGAAGATGGTAAGGTCAGTATAACCTTTGAACTGAATGGACGTGCACGAGAGTGTGTCATTACAGATAAGTCGGTTAAGTCGACCTCTAAGCGTAGAGAAAAAGCTGATTCAGCAAATAAGATGCAAGTCGGTGCTCCGATACCAGCTATGGTGAGTAGTGTGAATGCGACTGTAGGTCAGAAAGTCAAGAAGGGCGATAAATTGGTTGTATTAGAAGCAATGAAGATGCAGACCACAGTCTATGCCTTGGCGGATGGTATAGTTGATAAATTTGAAGTTCAAATTGGCGACCAAGTCGAAAGTAAAGATCTCTTAGTTCAGCTTAGATAAGCTAAAATAATCGTAATTGATCATCTTTGATTGGGTCTTTTTGCTCAATTAATGAATCATCGTTGTGAATCATTTTATTGACGCGGCTGGATACGGTATGTGCTTCTAGCTCAATTTTCTGACTGGCACGTATTGCGTCTTCTTTGGACATATCTCCACTGAGCCAAGCTTCGTTGTCTTCAGGGGGTATGATCAAAGGCATGCGAGAATGAATCGCTCGGATGTTTTTATCAGCCTCTGTAGTCATAATGACAACATTTCGTTCCTCTTGAGAAAGCGAGTAATTTAATCCAGCAAAATAGATGGGCGTATGTTCTTTATGGTAAATGTAGTAGGGTTGTTTAATCAGACCATCTTGGTACCATTCATAAAAGCCATTAGCCGGGATCAGTGAGCGACTTTCTTTCCAGGCATCCCTAAACCTTGGTGCCGTATCGACTGTTTCAATCCGTGAATTTATATGAAAATTTTGCGGTGTTCTCAGTCCCCATTCAGCAAAAGTAAATGCTTTGGCTTGTTTTTCTTGATTGAAATATACTGTCAAAACAGAGTCACTTGGGCCGATATTATAAGAGGGAGCCAAATCAATATCAATTGACATACCCAATTCTTTGGAAATGGATTTTGAGGATGAGAAAAGGGAATATCGTCCGCACATGGTGGATATTATTTTGAGTGATAATCTTTAGTTGCTCTAGACCAAATTCTTAACGATTTTAAGAAATATAATTCTATCGCTGAAGAAGCATTGAAATTTAATTGTAGTAAAGAAAGACTTTTCTCAAGTGCTTTCATAATTTCGGCTAAAGCATAAACTAAGTATTTTTGATCATTGTGTCGTGCCGTTTCTTTAACAAAATCATTGTTTAAGTCTGCAATTTGAGAAAATAATTGCTCTCTAACCGTTCGTTCTATTCCCGTTTCCATCGCAGTTTTTTCTTCATCGGTTAAAGCTCGTTGAACCTTTTCTTGTTCTGTATGCCAAACGCTCTCACGGTAGCTTTCAATGGTGCTTTGTAATTTTGTCACCATACCATAAAAGCCAAAAAATAAGTGGCCTAACTTAGAGCGATCGTACCCTTGAATCAATGAGCTCATCCATTGCCAATAACTCCGCTTCCAAGCTTCCCAAAGTTCGCTTGTTTCCAGTACACTATTTGCTGGAATACGATAGGTGAGACAACGGCTTTTAATCGTATCCATTAAATCGTATGGACGGTGTGAGAGTAAGAACAAAATAGTGTCTGAAGGCGGTTCTTCTAGCGTTTTTAAAAAAGCGTTCGCAGACTCTTTGTTCATTCGCTCAGCTTCATAAATAATCGCCACTTTATGTCCGCCTTGATTCGATGTTTTTTGCAAATCATCAATTAATCGTCTCATAGTATTTTCAGGTAAAGATCCCTTATTTCGGTCTTCTTTTTTACCAATACGAATAAAGCGGGATTTGCCTGAAGGGCGAAGGGTGAAAAAGTCTGGATGACTATAAAGTGATTCTGTTTTAAGAATTTTAGAAGCGAGTGACTCAGCGGTCTCACTTAGGGTTTTTGAATTTTTACTTTCAAGTAAGATAGCGTGACCCAATTTGTTGGTTTCGATTGATTTATGTAAAACCTCTAATGGACGCATAGCAGAATTAATTGAGTAATTTATTTTCAACTGTCTCCCATATGATCGCTTTGATCTGATCAACACTGAGTAGTCCATCAATGATTTTAAATCGTTCGGTTTCTTTTTTAGCTAATTCCAAATAGCCCTCTCTCACTGCTTCAAAGAAAGCGAGTGACTCATTTTCGATTCGATCGAGTTCGCCAGATTGGCGTGATTTTGCTCTTTGTATTCCTATTTTTGCATCAAGATCAAGTAAGATGGTTAGATCTGGTTTGAGTGAGCCAACGGTGATTTGATTAAGTTGTTCGACTATATTCATATCGATGGCTCGGCCTAAGCCTTGATAAACATAAGTAGAATCATAAAAACGATCGCAAATGACAATTTCTCCACGATCTAAAGCTGGCTGAATACGACTTGCGATGAGTTCCGCTCGAGAAGCAGAAAACAATAATAGCTCTGTCATATCACTGATAGCGTTTTCGTGACTTGGATCTTGCAGTAAATTGCGAATTTTTTCACCAATTATCGTACCTCCTGGTTCACGTGTGATCAATACGGTTTTCCCTTCAGCTTCTAAAGCTTTAGCCAAGGCTTCAATTTGTGTTGTTTTACCACAACCTTCGCTGCCTTCAAATGTTATGAAATAACCGTTCACTAAATTTTAATAAGGTATAAATTAATAAGAATTCACAAAATCAATAATATCTTGGTAAGTAGGACTCTGTGCATTTCGAACATAAAAGCCTGAAGTTGAAACTGCAACTGCAAGCGAAGCTAAGTCAGATAAGCCTAGGAGTTTTGCTGTTATAAAACCTGCATTAAAATGATCGCCTCCACCAGTAGTGATTTTTGGTTTCTCTTCATCGCTCGCGCAATGTGCGGACTCCACAGGGTGAATGACTACGCAATTGATGGAAAGTGATTCTTTGATCGCTTTTGCTCTAAGTGATAAATCTTCATCTTGATTATCGATGTTCAAGAGCTTAGCTACTTGTGAAGATTCTCGGAGATTCAATCCTAAGACAACTTTACCAAACGGCTCAAAATCTTTCAGTAAATTTAAAACTTCTAATATTTCATTATCGGTTCTTTTCTCAGGGTCTGCTAGATCGAAAAAGAAATATTTCTGTTTTGAAAGTTTTGGTAAAATATTGACAGTCAGTTGTTTAAATACCTCAGTTAATCGAGTGAGCATCGTCCAGCTGACAAGTGATATAGAATCCGCTTTCTCGAAAATTTCTACAATGCCATCTTCTCCTACGGTATCCATCAGGTTGTCATAATTGACATCTTCTAAACTTTGCATTGTTCCAAGCATGACCTTACCATCTTCAAACTCTAAAGCATGAGTGACGCCTGGGTTTGAAAGAGATATTGCTTGGGTGGCTTCACTGAAATCTTTGAACAATGGATGAACTTTAGGATGACCTAAGGCTCCAATATAGCGGACTCCTAGTCCTAGTGATAGTTGAGCATTAGCCATAATCGGACCGTTACCACCGAGTTTTTCCATTTTTTCAAAAAGTTCGATATTTGAACTTTTTCCGGCTGCTGAGCCAACTCGATTGGCGAAATCAGTGATGGTTGGAATTAGGGTTCGAGTATTTTGCTCATAATCTACTTTATCAATCGGTGAGACAATTTTATCAATGAAGCCGTCAAATCCGACAAATGCACTTAATTCATTGATATTTTCTTTTGCCTTGGCTATTTCTTCTTTTATTGATGCTTCAAGTATCATATTTATTTAATTATTAATGGTTATTACTAAACTGTTTAGCTTTTATCTACAAATCGAGATTATTTTATGAGTTTTATTGAATATGCGAGTTTTATTGAATTGAAACCATTTTTCCAAATTCAAATGTCATTATTTGAATACTTTGGGCAGTCAAACACTGCTGGCAAATTCATTTTATTTATTCTTTTAATTTGCAGTATTTTAGCTTGGTCGGTGATTATTGGTAAATTACTGCAAATACGTCGCTTGGAGCAAATGAACAAGCGACATCAGATGGAATTGAACAAGAGTAATGGAGTGATTCAGCTGAATGTACAAGAGCTGTCGAATCAGCCTGGACCCCATGCTAAAATTACAGAGGTTGCCTTGAAAGCTTATGCCCGCTATGCTTCAGTTGCGCATAATGGTGAGCGTGCAGAATTAGGCCTTTTAATGGGACACGTTGATAATGCGGTGGCCCGATCAGTTGCAGAAGAGAGTTTGAAATACGAAGAAAAGATGGTCCTGCTTGGATCAATTGTTACGGGTGCGCCATTTTTAGGCTTATTAGGTACCGTTTGGGGTGTTATGGATGCCTTTGGTGCTATGTCGTCTGCGAGTAGTGCGAGTTTGCAGGCACTGGCTCCTGGTGTTTCTGGTGCTTTATTAACCACAGTGTCTGCACTTGTTGTAGCAATCCCCGCAGTGTTTGGATATAATTATTTACTGCAAAATACAAAGATTGCTCTGATTGAATTGGAAAACTTCGCCAGTACGATATCTGATCGTATCGAGCTTGAAGCACGCAAGATAAGTTAAATTTCACTCGTGAGAACTAGACGAAAGTTTAATAAAAAAAATCGCTTAAATGCTCTAACCGAGATCAATGTCACTCCTTTGATTGATTTGGCATTTGCCTTATTGATTATTTTTATGATTGCGACTCCACTGTTGGAACAAACTATCCCGATTAATTTACCGAGTGAAGCATCTAAGCCACAAAGTGAGATTAAGGATACAATTCAAGTGATCAGTATAGATAGTCGAGGTGCTTTATTTTGGGGTGATCAGAATGTGTCTAAAGCCGAAATAGCGAAACTATTAAAAGAGGCTTCTGA
>JAQCDT010000074.1 GCA_027620575.1 Verrucomicrobiota bacterium | reverse complement strand
TTTTAAGACTTTCTTCCACATATTATTTTCGAAAAAAGGATGGGTTTAATTTATTGAAAATGATAACAAGAGACATGCTTAACAAAGTCATAAATGTGAAATGATTAATGCCTATTTCTAGTGTTCGAACAACAAAAAGACTTTGTGGTAAAATACTATCATGAGAGAAATATCTCAGGCAGATCGTAAACCATTCACGCAAACATTCAAACCAGGCAGATAAGGTTAAAAGTAAAAATAAAAGCAATGGTATGATGTATTGCTTGGATAAGAAAATTGGTCGTTTGGAGAGAAGTGTCGTGAAAAACGGAAAGCAAAATGTAAAATAAATCATCCTGTGATCAAAACTTGTTTTCACAAGATAACAAAATACCAAAACCATTGTTCCTCCAACAAATAGTACATGAGCGAAACATGACTCAGATTTGTTATCACAGCAAAAGAAATCGATCTTATTGAAAAGAGTAGAGGCAGAATAAATAACAAAGAGACTTAAGAATATTAAGAAAAGAAAACTAATAATTCTGGAACCTGTTAAATGTGTAAACAGTGTGAACATTGGTGAAACTCCGAACGACCAGGCATAACCAGGGTCGGGGATAGTATGTTTTTGAAGTTGTAAGATTTCCCAATTCCAAGAAATCCACACAAAAAAGAAAACAATATGTATCGTTAGATTCCTTAATTTGATCTTTAGATCATCATTTCGAAGAAGAAAAATAACACTAAAAGCAACTGGGTAATATTTTAATGCAGTGCAAAAAACTAAAATTAAGTGGGCAATTATGATTAACTTGTAATTTTTGCTAAGTGTAAGCTTAGCAGTAAGTAAGAGAAGTAAAAACAAGATTACATCATTGTTGCATCTTTCAACTGCAAGCAAAACTGCTGGTGAACACAAAAAAAGAAAAAATAAGAACAATTTCTTTTTAGAAAGCCATGAGACCGCAACACCGAAAATAATTAAAGTAACAATACCTATAAAAAAACGATGTTCATCAGAGAATCCTAAATAATGGAAAAGAAACCATGCATTACTATAAACATGGGGAATCTTAAAGTAGCACAATGGATTTTCTTTGAAAACATCGATCCCTTGATAGTGAGCATCGATAGCAGTGAGAAGTACATGAAGGTCTGGGAATATAATTTCCATTTTCTGTACGCCCCAATAACTCCATAATGAGAATAAATCTAAAATGCAGTAAAGTGACACCCAAATGAATGGGATTGATAATAAATAAATGTTATCCTTTAGATACTTCAAAAATACCAATGATTGTTTTACCGAATTTATTACCTAGAATTGGATCCAATAGTTTTGATATTGGGACAATACAACGATCCCAAAATAAAATTTGTTTTTTACTTGGGGTCGATTTCTTCAAGATTAATTTATTACACAGGTTTAGGAATAAACCCAATGAGTCCAAGTAGAAATATTGTTCTAATCTAAGATCTTTGTATTCAAGATTCTTAAGCATTTTATAGTTGTACCGTCGAAAATGCCCAATACTTTTATCAAATTTAGAAAATAGGATATTGTGAGCTGGAGATAGAATGATAATCCGTCCACCTTTTGCTAGTAAATGGGAAGAACATTCCAATTCATTGAGATCATCTTCAATGTGTTCAAGGACATCGATATACAATATGGTATCAAATTCCTTATCCTTTATATCCTCTGTAGTGCCACAAATAAATTCATCAGATTTTGCTCCACATTTTTTTTTGACCAAATCTGCAAATAATCTTCTGTCTGGTTCCAAGTAAGTCCAATGTGATACTTTTGTGTTTTGAAGGAATTTTGATGTTTCTCCAATTCCTGCCCCAACTTCAAGAACCCGACCTTGAACATAGGGAATTAGGTGCTTTTTAAAATATGATTTCCAATTGATTGCATAAGCAAATAATTCTAATTCGACTCCAGGATATAGGTACTCTTTCGTTTCTATTGATCTCCTTTTTTTATAAAGTGCTCCCAAAATTGTCTAGGGATACAAGGTGCTTTGTTTCTGGATTTAAGAGAAAAAATAATAGCTGTGAAATTAAACAGTACCAAAAATAATCCAAACAATACGCACAATACCAAATATGTATTATCTATATTGAGCGAGGCCACATTATTAGTAAATACAATTGCAAGAATTATGAATAATAACATAAATGATCCAATCAAGAGCCTAAGAAAAACAGTTTGGTGAAAGATAGAAATTGCACATAGACCATGAAGAATCAGTGAAACGAAATTCATTTTAGGTCGACCGTGAATCCTGCCCGATCTTGATGAGGGGACCTCAATATATGGAATTTTAGCAAACACAATAGATGCTGCGTAATGATTCCATATTTCTTGAATACCAGTTAAACGATCTAGCAATTCATTAGGAACCAGCGAAAAATTTCCAAACTTTATATTTTTACCTGTTAATATTCTGAATAATACTCGGTAGAGTAAGTACCCAAATTTAAATGAAATGGGTTCACTCCTTGTATCTCTTCTAGCAAAAAAGATAGTTGGGTCACTATGTTTTTCACTTTCTGAGATCAGTTTTACTGCATCGGCGGGATTGTCTTCCCCATCCCCATCCATGATCAGAATTTGATCACAGTCATAATGTTCTCGAATGTAGCATAGACCTATGGTGATGCTACGTTGATGACCCACATTTTGAGAAAGCGTGAGGATTTTGATACGTTTGTCCTTCTCAATGCCTAGTTTATTGTCTAGCCCTTTAAAACTACCATCATCAATAACGAGAATACTATAATCTGCTACTGGACTTAAGTGCTGCTTAATTTTTTCTTCGAGAATGGGTAAGCACTCAAAATCTTCGAATACAGGAATTAAAATACAAATCGTTTGTTTATTTGTGGGCATTTATTTAAATTTTGTAAAATCCACTTGGTAGTGAATCAGGTTCTTCAAATGATTTACTTTTATTGAGTAATATAAGGTTAATATTATTTGTGTATGCAGGTCGGTGATGCTTTAGGCTTCTATGCTTTATGACTTGATCTAAATTAATCTTATCAATTTCGAGAATAATAATTTTAACATCTTTTAAAGAGTTCCCAGCTCCCTCTAAAACATTTAGCTCAAATCCCTCGACATCAATGCTTACAATGTCGGCTTTTTTGAATCTATCATTTTTGTTAATAATTTGCTTTAAGGTACGGGTTTTTACTTTGTATGTACTACTTTTTTTAGAATCAGTTATTGACGAAAGAAGCCCCTCATAACCGTCTTCTTTAAAGTCAGAACAACCATTAAAATTCGAAATAGCGGTGTTAATGCACTTTACTTTTGGATGAAGAAGGTGATTTAACCTTAACTTCCAAAAACAACTCTTTGATGGCTCGATGCAAAGTCCAAAAGCATCTTTTTTAGCAAATAAATAAGTGTTGGACAGGAAGACCCCGTCGTTTGCTCCGATGTCGATAAATGATTCAATTTGGTTTAGTAACCTTGATACTAAAATATCTTCACCGTGTTGGCTGTATTGGCTTTTCTTATTTAACAAATTGCTTACAATCTTCGACAGCGAATATTTAAAATATGATAACTTTTTTAAGATCATATTACTTGCCCAAAATCAATTGGTCTAGGAATAGATGAAATGTCAGTAATAGATATTAATGGTGTTTCGCTTACTAATGAGGCCCAACCTATGTACGAACTTGGTGGACCAACTAGAAAGTCACACAAACTCAAAGAGTAAAGATTTTCCAAGGGATATCCAACCCTTACAATACAATCAATTTCAGTATAAATCTTTTCATCTTGATCTTCATCAGTAGCAATGAAGAAACCAATCTTTTTATTTGTAAATGAATTTCTTAACCTAGACAAAAAATTAGCATATTGTTTTGATGTGTAAAAATATTTACCATCATTCCAAGAGCGGTAGTCTGTTTGGCGAACTAAGACGCCGCACACGAGGTCATTTCGGGATTTCAACTTTTCTATAGGTGCGTTAATTTCATCAATATATTTTGATGCTGGGCGAAAAAAACTGTTTATTTCTGATAGAGCTGAACAACAATCCAACATATATTCATGAAAGACAAATCCAGTGAAAAGAACTACTCTGCTTTTGGATCTTCTAATATTATTCCATGGATCACCATCGTTAGAATCACTGAAGGTCAAACTACAAAAAAGTGGATTTTCTCTGAACTGACTAGCTTTTCGAAAAATAAAGTTAAAGATGTAAAACACATCTTCTGGAGCAAACATCGAAAATGGATAAAATCGGGAAGCAAAAGTTGGACGGTGATCTAATTCCGGAAAAAAATGCCAATAATCATAAAATCCTGGCATCCATACTATACAGTTATTCATTTTGGCATAAGTGATCAACTGGGCAAACAGATGTAGTCTATTTCCAAGTCTTCCATATTGATCACATACAATGATTAACTTCTTTCGGAAACATAGAATTCTTAGTGTAAGAACGAATATTATATAAATAAAAAGAAATACTTTTTTTAGTTTATGAAAGTACATTAGGCGTTTGATATTTTGGTGTTAACAACGCTTTTTGTACTATTTATTAGGTTGTGAAGCACACAAATTACAAGAATCGTCAGGATGACATTTAGTTCGTTGTATACACGAGTTTCCATCATGTTAGAGCGAAGGGTCAGAGTAAATAAGTATATGCCTCCCACTATCATCAACCTCTTGGACGGGCTATTAAGATTTTTAAATCTAAAAACTGGAAGGACCCACAAGCCAAAGAAAAGAGTTAGAAACCACAGTGGATTTTGCATGGCCCAGTGAGATTCTCCCGAGAGTATCTTGGACAAAAATTCGATCATAGAGTGTGGCTGTTCGAAGAACTCTCCGGGGTTGTCCTTAAACATGATTGAAAGGCAGACACGGGAGGTTATCCACAAAATGAGTTGAATGGCAATCTGACATATTAAATTTCTGTTTTCTTTTATCCAACTTTTTAAAGATGGATTCGGGGAAACTACGGATAAGGCAAAGCCAGCAATGGAAATAAAACAGGCCGATTCGCGATTGAGCAGAGCGAGGATGAAGACGACATAAAACCAACCCCATTTCTTCTCAAGGAAAAGCAATAAACCTAATGTAAAAAAGCAAAGAGAAGGAATATCGTAGGGATAATAAAGACCTGCTCCATCAATCAGACCATTCAAAAAAATGAAGTTCCAGGATAATGGGATAAAGATGATAAAAGAAAAAGCTGGATGTACAACAATTTCAATATTTGAAAGAAGTCTTGGTAGAGAAACTAGTAGTACGACTAAAAAGAAAATATTAAGGAACTGTAATATAACTTCATAATCAATCGGATACGGAACTGCCCATTGGAAAAGTTCTATCAGGATTGGAAGGCTTGGCTCGAGGACGTTTGCCAATGTTGTAACCAACAATCTTGTTTGAAAAACCTTGTGAGCAGTATGCTCGCTAACTGCTGTAAAACTACCTGGTGGATATACATTGGTGTAAAGAAAGTAGTAATAAGTAAAAATTGTGCTACAAGCTATCGCCAGAGTTACGAATAAAGTTTTGTTTAAATACTTTTCTTTGGTCACTTTTCGGCAAAAATAAGAAATTGTTTTCCAAACAACCTCCAAAACAACGGAAACTTTAAATACAAATGGACGAGGAAAAGAGGTCTTCGCTTGGTTCTTACCATGTTGTAAGGTAAGAAACTGGGCACAGAGGTAAGAACTTTAAACTTATGGATTTCTAGCAATTCACACATCGACTGTTCAGATAGGGCTACATGGTGATCCCAGAAATCCCAATATTTCCCTTTTAAGACGGAAATGTTTGGGCCCATCGCTATGATTCGCCCGCCCTTTTTAAGGCTTTTCTTAGCTTCAGCAATGGTGGCATCCAATGCTTTTTTATTGGGAAGGTGCTCAAAAAAATTGCTGGTAAAAATAAGATCCAAAGAGTTTTCTTCCAATGGCCATGGCTTAGA
>JAQCDT010000073.1 GCA_027620575.1 Verrucomicrobiota bacterium | reverse complement strand
ATCCCATTGGATTTGGCTGCTGCAGAAAAGCTTCTTTTTTCAACAAGATCAGAGAAAATTTTAAAATGCTCTAAGTGCATAATTAAGGTTATTTTTTATTATTTATTGTTTAATTTGCTTTTAATTGGAAGGCTGGTGTTTATGTATCGTGTCGTAGCGAAATTAATAACCCAAAACCTAGGATGATAACATTAGAAGAATTTATTATAAATTTTACTAATATCAAGCTTCGAATAGAAAGAGCTTGTGAGGAGAGTGGGCGAGATATTTCCGAGGTTCAATTATTGCCTGTAACGAAGACACATCCAGTACAGGCGATTGAATATGCCCTTCATGTTGGATTAACGAGTGTAGGAGAAAATCGTGTTCAAGAAGTTAAAGAGAAAAAATCAGAGTCTTCGGGAAACAGTACATGGGAATTAATTGGACACCTACAATCGAACAAAGTAAACGAAGCGGTACGCTTATTTGACCGAATTCAATCGGTGGATTCTTTGAAACTTATTCGTAAATTAAATACAGCTTGCGAAGTTTCCGGGAAAGTGTTGCCAATTTTTTTACAGTGCAATGCAGGTGAAGATCCTAATAAATACGGTTTTGGTGAAGCATCTATGTCGGAAGCTTTGGATGCTGTGTTAGGGTCAACATATTTGAAATGTGAAGGATTAATGACCATTGCTCCATTAGATGACGACCCTTCAAGTGCAAAAGCCTGTTTTGAAAAGCTACGAATGATTAGAGATTCTTTAGTCAGCGAATATAAAATTGAGTTAAATGAATTGTCCATGGGAATGACACAGGATTTAGAAGAAGCAATTGCCGCTGGTTCTACAATGATTCGTGTGGGTTCTGCATTGTATGGAAGTCGTGCTTAAAGATTGATTAATCGATGGCTTTGTTTTGAATTATCTAAGCTAGTAGTATTAATGGACACAGAAAAAACATACACCCTTGCTGATTTAAAAGTATGGGATTATTCGGGCACAGCCCTAGCTGTAATAGGGCAACCGATTAAACATTCACTCAGTCCGATTATGCATAATGCAGCCATTGAGCAACTCGCACAGAGCGACCCTAAATACAAAGAATGGGCATATTTTCGCTTTGAGATTGATCCCAAGGATTTGCCCGACGCTTTAGAGTTATTTTATCAGAAGCGTTTCCTCGGCTTAAACTTAACGGTACCCCACAAAGTCATGGCTATCGATTTTCTGAAGGTTATTTCTGACTCTTCAAGAGCGATTGGTGCAGTGAATACTTTGAAATGGACGGCTTCAGGCTATGAAGGATTTAATACCGACGGCTATGGAATGTCTAAAGGAATTGAGCAGGAACTCGGTAAAAGTTTAAATGGAAGCGATGTACTGATATTAGGAGCAGGTGGTGCGGCAAGAGCTGCTGTTGTTGAATGTTTGAGTCAGAATGCGGCGTCGATTCGAATCCTCAATCGATCGAAAGACCGACTGGATGCTATGCTTTCAAGCTTATCCGATTTGAAAGGCTTTGAATGTATTTTGCCAATCCAAGCAAAAGAAGATCTGTCGAACTTACCAGAAACAGGCATTTGTATTAATGCCACCTCGCTTGGATTGAATGAAAAGGATCCTCTGCCTTTAGATGTTACCTTTTTGACTCCCCAATGGTCAGTTTATGATATGGTCTATAATCCCCAAGAGACGCAATTGTGTATTGAAGCAGAAAAACTAGGGTGTGCGGTCAAGACAGGACTGGGCATGTTAGTGCATCAAGGAGCGAAGGCACTTGAAATTTGGACAGAGCAAACAATCGATGCTCAAATTATGCACAATGCAGGTGAAAAGGCACTCAATAATCAAGTGAATCAGTAAGGCAGAATAGATATGGAAGTGATCAATAGCTTAGAAACAACAATGCCTTATTTCATCCCCATCTGTGTGTTTATCTTTGGTGCAATGTGGGGCAGTTTTCTCAATGTTTGTATATATCGAATTCCTGAGGGACAATCGGTAGTGCGACCACCGTCTACCTGTCAATGCGGTCAGCGAATCCCTTTTTATTTTAACTTACCGATTATTGCGTGGTTCTTGCTCAAAGGAAAAGCGGCTTGTTGTGATGAGAAACTGAGTGTCCGCTATCCTTTAGTTGAAGCCCTAACCGGCGTCTTGTTTCTTTGTTCATGGCTTAGCTATCAGCCCATAGTTGCTTTTGTTGGTATGCTTTTCGTCGCTATCTTAATCGCAGCCACTTTCATCGATTTAGATCATATGATTATTCCCGATGTTTTTTCGATCGGAGGAATGATTTTGGGATTTATGGTATCCATTTTTATCCCTGAGCTTCATGGGTTTTCACAAGGGGGGATTGAAGCCCATTGGTATTCTTGGATCGAAGCGATGCTCGGAGTATTTATTGGGACAAGTATAATTTATTGGATCGCCACAATTGGGGAAATTATTTTGAAAAAACCCGCAATGGGTGAAGGGGATGTGAAATTTTTAGCCGCAATTGGAGCTTTTACCGGTTGGCAAGGGGCATTATTTTCGCTTTTTGGTGGAGCCTTTATCGGTACGATTATCATTTTGCCTTATTTGCTGATGCAGCAACTGAAGAAGCCTAAAGAGCCCAAGCTCCAAGAGCTTCCATTCGGTCCATTTCTCGCACTGGGTGCGATTGTTTATTTCCTTTGGCTCAACAACTTTGTCGATGCCTATTTTGCTCAAATCGTCAATATTTTCACGCTTTAGAATGTACTTAATTGAAATTAAGTAAAAAAAAGATTGGCAAACCAACTCAGAGCAGTACTCATATTTATTTCACAAATTTCGGTGGGATATGCAAGTGGCTAAAGCACGCAGACTGTAAATCTGTTCTCGTATGAGTTCGCTGGTTCGAATCCGGCTCCCACCACCATTTGTATGCAAATTCAATTTTGATGAATATTAGTCACTGATCTGCTTATAAATATCGATTAGGCTTTGTGCCTCTTTATGGATATTAAACGCATCGATGACCCTGTCTCTTGCACGCTCAGACATCTCGTTTAAGAGTGCCTCATTATTGAATAAATCTGAGAGATGCTGTGCTACGGATTCTGCATCTTCGTATTCCACGATATATCCTGTTTTGCCAGGAAGAATCATTTCTTCAAAAACACCTGCACGAGTAGCAATCACCGGAACTCCAGAACTCATTGCTTCGATAGGAGTGAGTCCGAAACCCTCCCATCGCTGAGGAGCAATATAAATATCGAGAGATCGAAAAAGAAGGGGCAGATTTTCAGTTGGCTGCTCACCCAAAAAGAGGATTCTTTTTTCCAATCCTTCATCCTTAATTAATTGTTTTAAATCGTCCGTATATTTTTGATTATCAGCAGTAATCTTTCCACTAATGATTCCATAGGCTTCAGGATATTGCTGACAAATTTTGATCATAGCTTTGACAAAAACATCAATGCCTTTTTGAAATCGTACTCGGCCAAAACAGCCGACTAAGCGACCTTCGGGTAAGCCTAATTCAGATCGGATACGACTTTTTTCCGCTGTAGGTGTATATTTTTCTGTATCAATCCCATGCATAACAACATCATGAGGCACCTCTAAATACCTGCCTGCTTTTTCCGAAGTGGCCACGACCTTGTCCATTTGTTTAATCAACCATTTTGTATAATTTGAATGATCTCTTTGTGCCGCTGAAGTGAAAATCAATTTCATATTTGGCTTAGCAATCACTTTCAACACCAGGCCTAGAAGCATTTCGATATTTCTTCGAGCATGCCACACCAACTGATGGTCTTTACTTAGGCGAAGGATTCCAAAAAATGAAATCGATCGAATTTCTTTTGGGATATTATATCCGAATGCAACAATATCAATATACTTACTTTGGACCGGCAATAGGGCAAAAATAGTCGAGGTCACACCCGACCATCGCCTATTTAAATTCGGTGCGATAACGTAAACTTTTCGATTATCAGTCATTTTCTGTGTCATTACCATAAAATGGAACATTAGTTCGTTTGGATGAAAAAAATGTAATGAGCTGCTTAAATAGTATTTTGACCTGCGCCTTTAATCGCCTGAATGCAAACATAAGTCGATTGTTTGAAGTTGGCTTTGGCTGCTGGCTTATATTCGAAGCAGTTTCTATGGGTGGAACGATATTATAATCAGCACAGCAATCAATTTGTATGGCAAGTGCTGGCTCAATTTGAAAATGCTTAAAATGATCACAATTAGCTAAAATAGCATCGGCCAAAGCTGCACCATTCTTTTTATAATAATTGTACAGAATTTGCGCACCACTTGGCCAAAGTAAATAGGCAGCCGCTCCTGATTTGTTATGAATTATCTTCGATAATGTGTATGCTTCAGAGAGCGGTATTTTAGTTTTATTGATTATTTTCTTTCGGTTTCTAGTTTCGAAATTCACACAATCATAATTTCCCTTTTTGCTCAAAGCACTAAGAGCAGATGGCGTATCTTTATGTAAAATCGCATCGTCTTCTAAAATTAGATAAGGTTTGTCTTCCTTGATGACTGTTTTCCAAGCTAAGACATGGCTCAAGCAACAGGCAAGCTCGGATCTTCTAAGTGGTCGTTCCCAAGACATTGACTTTTCTTGATAAAAATTTTCATCCAATTTGGAAGCTTCAACTGCTTCGATGATTGTATAGTCAATATTAAGAGTGTCTAACTGATTTTTTTGAAATTCAAGCCGATCAATCGAGCTTTTAAGATTTATCACGAGTGCATTCATTTGCTTTTTTATTATTCAGCATCAATATCCTCAAATTTTTTTTACAGCACCGTCGTCTTACGATACCTCTGTTTCATTCAATTTAGGATATAAGGTTTTTCGATAATTTCTTTATAATGATCACAAGATATTAAAAGGTCTTCGTGTGCTCCAAAGCCGATTATCTCGCCTTCTTTGAAAACCATACGCTTATTGATATCTTCTAAACTGGATAGTCTATGAGCGATTATTAATGAGGTTCTGCCTTCGCATAGATTTTTTAAGGAATCTTTGATTTCTTTATCCGCTTTATTGTCTAAAGAGGAAGTCGCTTCGTCTAAAATGAGTATCGGTGAATCTTTTAGAAAAGCTCTAGCGATAGAAATTCGTTGTCGTTGTCCTCCTGAAAGCGAATTACCTCGTTCAGTAATTGTTGTTTGATAGCCATTTTCGAGTTCGGATATAAATTTATGGGCATTTGCTTGTTTTGCCGCATTCATTATCGCTTCTTCTGAGGCATTAGGATTTCCTAAACGGATATTTTCTAGGATTGTGTTATTGAATAGTATAGGGGATTGAGGGACATAAGAAATGAGTTCTCTGAGTTCTTTTATATCAAATTCTTTAATATCGATTCCACCAAATAGAATACGGCCTTTATTAGGATCATAAAGTCTAAGTAGTAAATTTGCGAAAGTCGATTTACCCGCACCACTTTCTCCTACTAGTCCGATCTTTTCTCCAAAAGGTATCGTAGCATTTATATCTTTTAGGGCTGTTTTACCGTTATCATATTGAAAATCTATATGCTCAAAAGTAATTTCCCCGTCAAAGGGTCTATGTATAGATTTTGGATTTTCGGGAGAGCAAATGGTTACTTTTGTATTTAAAATAGCTTCTAGTCGATCTATTGGCGCTTCTAAGATTTTCAATTTATTTTGAATGGCACTAATTCTTTTAATTGGAGTATAAATCATGTATAGAGCTATCAGCAAAGCAAAGAAATCACCTTCTCCCATTCCATTCTTCACTCCAAAAAATAGCGCAAAGGCAATACCAAGCCCTGATATAATTTCAATGCTTGGGGACATGATTAAAGAAAATCGGGTACTTTTTAGATTAAGTTTAAACAGTTCTTTAAGTTTTGAAATGAAATCACTGATTTGTTTAGATTCTAAATTATAGGCCCTTATTTCTATCGGTGACTGAAAGTTCTCAATGACTGATGAGCCTAATTTTTCTGAAAGTGCTACAATCTGTTTGGAACGCATTGCCAGGTAAGCTCCAATTCTTCGAATAAGAAATATTATGAAAGG